>NZ_JBEPAA010000076.1:0-39386 GCF_040298365.1 Kitasatospora sp. NPDC001603 | reverse complement strand
GATCCGCACGATCGTGACGTGCCGGCCCAGGCGTGGGCCCTGGGCGGCGATGTCGTCGGCCCGCAGCACGGCGTCGGCGTGGTGCAGCCTGGCCTCGCCGAACAGCGATCCGGACACCGGGCCGGCCACCCGCCGGGCCCGGCGCGACGCGACCCGGTGGTCCGGCGGTCGGCGGCCCCGCCGGACCGTCTGTTCCGGGTCGGTCGGCGTTCGCCGGGCCGCGCTCGGCGCGGGCGGTGTGCTCTGCCTCGTCCTCGGCGCCTCCGTCGCGCTGTCGGGCACGCAGACCCCGGTGGTGCGCATCCAGCCCTCCGTGAACCGGGCGGACCCCGCCGTCCCGGCCGCCGACCGGGCGGGCGGGCCGGCCACCGGACCGGCCGCGGCGAGCGGGGCGGCCACCCCGGCCCCGCGGCCCTTCGCCGCGTCGGCTCCGAGCCGGCTGGTCGTCCCCTCGGCCGGGGTGGACGCGCCGGTCTCCGGGCTGGGTCTGCACCCGGACGGCACGGTCGAGGTCCCGTCCGCCGACCGGGCCGACGAGGTCGGCTGGTACCGCAACGGACCGACCCCCGGGGAGACCGGCCCGGCCGTCCTGATCGGCCACTACGACACCGTGCACGGCCCGGCGGTCTTCGCCGGTCTGCCGAAGCTCCGCCCGGGCGACCTCGTCCAGGTGCGGCGGGCCGACGGCAGCACGGTGGAGTTCAAGGTCCGCTCCCTGCTCCAGGCGGGCAAGGACCGGTTCCCGACCGAGACGGTCTACGGCAACACCAGCGCGCCGGAGCTCCGGCTGATCACCTGCGGGGGGCGGATCGGTTCGGACGGCCACTGGACGGACAACATCATCGTCCTCGCCGACCTGGTCCCCCCGGGCGCCCCGGCGAGCTGACCGGGCCGGCCCGACGAACGGTGCGGACCGACCGCGCCGGCCTGACCGACCGACCCGACCGGCCGCAACCGGGTGCCGCGGCCGTCGCGCCCGCGTGACGGCCGCGGCACCCGGCCGCCGGGGTCTCCCCGCAGGTGGGCGGTGCCCGGGCGGGCGGAACCACCCGGTAGCGTTCGGGCGACCTATCAAACGTGGGCGAACCGACGCCTCGCCGCAGACCAGGAAGAGGACGACCACCGTGGCAGCAGCACACCCACCCCGCCGAGGGCCCCGGGCGGCGGCGCGCGGATCCGCCGTCGCCGTCCTCGGCCTGCTCGTGGCGCTGGCCGGGTGCGCGACCCCCGGGGAACTGCGGGACGCGGGGGCCGCCCGGCCCGTGACGCCGTCCCCCAAGCCGCAGCCGCTCTGGCCGGCGCTGGCCGCGGCGCCGTCGCCGACCTCCCCCGCCGCGTCCGAGACGGGCCCCGCCGAGCCGCCACCGGTTCCGGTGCCGGGTGTCGCCGTGCCCGGCCCGGACCTCACCTCGGTGGACCTGGGCGCCCTGCTGGCCAAGGACCCGGCCGTGTCCGCGGAGGAGCGGCGCGCCCTGACCGGCTGTCCGGACTGCGGGGTCCGCGACCCCGAGTTCCGCGATCTCACCGGTGACGGCCGCCCCGAGCTGATCGCCGCGGTCGCCACCGGCGGCTCGGTCGTCCTGCACGTCTACGCCCTGGGCAGCGGCGGGGTCGTGCCCGTCCTCCGGGTGGCGGTGCTCCGGGCGTTCAGCGCCGAGACCCTCGCCGCCGACCTCTGGCTGAACGAGGCGACCACCCCCTCCTCCCGCACCATCAGCCACTACGGCTGGAACGGCACCCGGCTCGTCCTGCTGGAGCAGCGGGTCGAGGCGATCGGTCCGGTCACGGCGCCCGGCCGCGGCCCCACCCCCGCCGACCGGCCCTCCGAGCCGGCCGGAGCCGCCCAGCCGAGTGCCGCGCCGTTCTCCGCCAAGCCCGCGGTCTCGCCCTCCAGCGGGGTGGGCCAGCCCCGCCGCCCCGACCAGGCGGTCCCGGTCCCCGCCCCCCGCCCGGGCACGGCGGTGCCGACCACGGCCCTCCCGACCCCGGCCGCCCCGGAAGCGAAGCGATGACTCCCGCCCCCGTCCACCCGCACATCCTGATCGTCGAGGACGACGAGGTGATCCGCGAGGCCACCCGGATGGCCCTGGAACGCTACGGATTCCCCGTCAGCACGGCCGCCGACGGGCTGGAGGGGCTGGAGGCGTTCCACACCGCCCACCCCGACCTGATCCTGCTCGACGTGATGCTGCCGCTCCTCGACGGGGTCGGCCTCTGCCGGCGCATCCGCGAGGAGAGCCAGCTGCCGATCCTGATGATGTCGGCGCGCACCGACCCCGTCGACGTGGTGTCGGGCCTGGAGGCCGGGGCGGACGACTACGTCGTCAAGCCGTTCGAGAGCGCGGTGCTGGTGGCCCGGATCCGCACGGTGCTGCGCCGGGTCCCGGTGGCGCCGGCCGGAGCTGCGCCCGCGCCCGGACCGGCGGCCGGCACCGGAGCGCCGGCCGCGACACCCGCCGGACCCGCCACGCCCACCGCGACACCCGCCTCCGCACCCGCCGACGCCGAACCGGCGCCGGCGCCCGCGGCCCGCACGGTGCGCGCCATCGACGGACTGGAGGTGGACACCGACAGCATGGAGGTGCGGGTGGACGGCCGCCTCGTCCCGCTCACCCCCACCGAACTGCGGCTGCTGCTGGAGTTCACCGCCGCGCCGGGCACCGTGCTGGAACGCTCCGGTCTGCTCGAACGGGTCTGGGACTACGACTGGGGGGCCGACACCAGGGTGGTCGACGTCCACGTCCAGCGGCTGCGCGCCAAGATCGGCTCGGGTCGGATCGAGACCGTCCGCGGCTTCGGCTACAAGCTGCGGCGCCCGGCATGACCCTGCGCCGTCAGATCGCCACCGCCGTCGCCGCGATCTCCGTCCTGGTCGCGCTGAGCGTCGGTCTGCTGGTCCACCAGGCGATGGTGCGTCAGCACGTCGACCAGGCCCGCCGGTCCGCACTCGGCGCGCTGGACTCCGCCCTCACCTCCTACGGCCGCAACGGCGAACCCGCCCGCCCGGGCGTCGCCCTGGACGATCCGGCGCTGCCGCCCCGGCTGCGCGCGCTCGCGGCGGACGGCCACCAGGGATCCGTACTGGCCACCGGTCCGCAGGGCGAGGCGATGTGGGCGGCCGCGCCCGTGGACGGCGCGGTGCTGTCCGTCCGGGTGGACTTCACCGCGGACCGCGGTGCCATCGGCGACCTCGACCGGATCATCCTGATCACCGTCACCGCCTCGGTCTTCACCACCGTCCTGGCGGGCGTGCTCGTCGCCGACCGGATCAGCCGCCGGCTGCGCACCGCCGCGACGGCCGCCCGCGAGATCGCCGCCGGGCGGACGGACACCCGGATGGGCGAACTGGGCGACGGCCGGGACGAGGTCGCCGACCTCGCCGCCGCCGTCGACTCGATGTCCCAGGCGCTGCACCGCCGATTGGAGGACGAGCAGCGGTTCACCGCGGACGTCGCGCACGAGCTGCGCACCCCGCTCACCGGTCTGGTCACCGCCGCCGAACTGCTCCCGCCGGGGCGGCCCACCCAGCTGGTCCGCAACCGGGTCCAGGCGCTGCGCTCCCTGGTGGAGGACCTGCTGGAGGTCTCCCGACTGGACGCGGACGCGGAGACGCCGTACCTGTCCCCCGTGCCGCTCGGCCGGGCCGTCCGGCGGACGGTCACGATCACCGGCCTGACCGTCGACCTGTCCGTGCGGGCGGAGGGCGACGCCCCGACCGACCCAGCACCCGGTGCCGACGGACCGGTGGTGCGCACCGACCTGCGCCGGCTGGACCGGATCCTGGCCAACCTGCTGGTGAACGCGGACCGGCACGGCCGGGGCCCGGTGCTGCTGAGCGTCGACGGGCTGCGGATCACCGTCCGCGACCACGGCCCCGGCTACCCCGACGACCTGCTGCGGCACGGACCTCAGCGCTTCCGCACCAGCGTGCGCGAGCGCGGGCGCGGACACGGTCTCGGCCTGACCATCGCCCAGGGCCACGCCCGGGTGATCGGCGCGGAACTGACCTTCGCCAACCACCCGGACGGCGGCGCCGTCGCCTCCCTCGTCCTGCCGGCCGGGAGCGCCGGTGAGCCCGGTGAGCCCCCCGCCGAGGAGCTCGACCCCGGCGAGCAGACCGCCCCCGCCCAGCCGGACGGCGCGCACCCGTAGGCACCGACACGACGCCGGGCGCCCCGGCCGCTCGATGCGGCCGGGGCGCCCGGGTGTCGGGAAGCCGTCGGTCAGCCGTTGCTCTTGCTGAACGCCTCCAGCCAGCTGAGCTTCGGGCCGAAGAGGCCGACCGAGGCCGCGCCCGTCGCCAGACCCGACGACGACGAGGGCTGGGGCTCGCTGTGCGCCAGCGCCGCGGTCGGCACGGCCACTACGGCCGCGGCCGCCAGAACCGCGGTGACGACGAACTTGCCAAGGTTTCCACGCACGGACATCTCACGCCTTCCAAGGTCATCACTGCTCTGCCACCCGCCCTCACGAACGGGCCGGGCCCGGAACGGGCCCCAGAGGCGCCCGGTGAGGGGCACCCGCGAAACGTTTGCACACGAACGCGGGCAAGTCGCCCTTTTCGCCACCCGAGCGGTACGAACGGGTGACAGACATGCCCCGGTCGGGTGAGCCGCCCCGGCGAACGGCCCAGCGCCCGGCGCGACGCGACAGCCCGTCGGTCGGCACGCAGGCGGCGGCGGCAGGCAGCAGCACGCGGCGTCAGCGCGCGCACGGCGGTGGGGTGAACCGGCGGGTCGAGGCGACCGCCCGGGCGATGCCGCAGTCCGGCACCGCCCGGGCGCGCAGGCCCGGCCGGGCGGACCGCAGGGCGGCCAGGCCCTCGACCGCGATCGCCTCCGCGGCGTGGTCGTCGCTGCGGTGGAACAGCTCCGCCGCCTCGGCCTGCGCGGCGGCGGCCCGGCCGAAGCGGCTAAGCAGCATCAGCACGTAGGCCAGGTTGTTCAGCGACTCCCCGCGCCCGTGGTCGTCGTCGATGGCCCGGAAGACCTCGGCGGCCCGGCCGAGCGCCTCCTCGGCCGGCCGGAGCCGCTCCGCCCGCACCAGCATGGTGCCCAGGTTGTAGAGCGCCGAGGCCTCGCCGTCGCCCTCGCCGCAGGCCCGCTGCAGCTCGGCGGCCCGGGTGCCGGCCGCGACGGCCTCGTCGAGCCGCCCGAGCTCACCGAGCACCGCGGCGCGCCGTCAGCTCCGCGGCCTGGCCCTTCGGGTCCCCCGAGTCCGCGAAGACCGCGGCGGCCTCGTCGAGGACGTCGACCGCCTCGTCGGCGCGGCCCGCCGCCCTGAGCGTCACGGCGAGCCGCAGGAAGGGCCAGCGGACCGGCCGGCCCGTACGGCGGGCGGCGTCGAGTGCGGCCCGCCGCGCCCGGACGGCCTCCGCCGGGTGCCCGGCCCGCTCCAGCGCCTCGGCGAGGTGGTCCAGGACCATCACCTCGCCCAGCGCGTCCTGGGCGTTGGCGGCGTCCCGGAACCACTCCAGGGCCCGGGTGGAGGTCCCCGCCGCCTCCTCGTACCGGGCGCTGCCGAGCCGGGCGACGCCGAGGTTGTGCAGTGCCCAGCCCTCCCAGGGAACGACGCGTTCGGCTCCGGCAGTCCGGCCAGGGCCGGGTCCTGGGGCGCCGGCAGCTGGATGGTGACGTTCCGGCCCTGCACCACCGCGTGGAAGAACGTCCCGCCGTTGACCGTGTTCCGCATGCCGCCCCCCGGCTCGCACCGTTGCCCGCCACCCCGCCGGCCGGTCGCCGTAGCGGGGTCCCCGCGGGCCAGGCTACGACGGAGGGGGCCGACCGGGAGGGCGGTTGCGGCGTCCGGCGCGGCCTGGCCGGTCGCCGGATCAGGTCCGCGGCGGCGCCAACAGGGCCCGGGCGGCGGCGATCTCGGCGCGGGCCGCCTCCTCGACCGCCGTCAGGTGCTCGGCGCTGCCGGGCCCGACCGGTATCCGCACCGGGAGCGGTCCGGAGGCCTCGACGATCCGGAGCACCTGCCGGGCGAAGTCCTCGGGCCGGCCGACCCCGGGCACCTCGGCCAGCGCACCGAGCGCACTGCGCATCGGGCCGGTGAACTCCGCGTAGTCCGGCGAGCGGCCGGCCGCGTCGGCGAGCGAGGAGCCGTACCGGGTGGCGTAGCCGCCGGGCTCCAGCGCGGCGACCCGGATGCCGAACGGGGCCGCCTCGGCCGCCAGCGCCTGGGTCATGCCCTCCAGGGCGTGCTTGCCGGTGACGTACGCGGCCAGGCCGGGGAAGGCCGTCCGGCCGGCCAGCGAGGAGACGTTGAGGATGTGTCCGCCGCGCTGCGCGCGCATCACGGGCAGCGCCAGGCGGGCCAGCCGCCACGGGCCCACCACCAGGATCTCCAGCTGGTCCCGGAGTTCGTCGTCGCCCACCTCCTCGACCGCTCCGAAGAGCCCGCAGCCCGCGTTGTTGACCAGGACGTCCAGGCCGCCGAGGCGGTCGACCGCCACCGCGACGGCCTCCGCGCACTGCCCGGGGTCGCGGACGTCCAGGGCGACCGGGACGACCCGGCCCCGGTGCTCGCCGACCAGGCCGTCCAGCGCCACCGGCTTGCGGGCGGTCGCCACCACGGTGTCCCCGGCGGCCGCCACCGCTCTCGCCAGTGCCAGTCCGAGCCCGGACGAACAACCCGTGACCAGCCAACGTCGTGCCATGACGGCCCCCCTGACCTCGTGTGCGGTGTGTCCCGCCACGGTCCCAGAGCCGTCCGCCGCCGCCCAGAGCCGGGACCGACCGCCCTGCGGCGCGCGGTGGCGCGAAGGGGCGCGGGAATCCGCCACGCGCCCCTCGGCCGGGGCGGCCCCGAAGGGGACCCCGGGCCGGGCGGCGCTCCGGGCCCAGGGGATCGCGCGACCGTCGGCGCGGAGGTCCTCCAGGGTCTGGCGCCCGGTCGGGTCCGCGAGCGCGCGGCGGAGCCCGGACCAGCCCCGGGTGTCTGTCACCCGTCATTTCCAGCAGTCCGGCCGCTTGACCGATAGGTGGCCCGCGAGAGTCGGGGGCGCCCCGTGGCGGACCGCCGAGCAGTCTGACCGCCGAGCAGTCTCACCCGGTGGCGCGAAGTCGCCTGCTCATGTCACACACCGTTGACAGTCATCACACATCCCCCTCAGGATCTCACCCGCCCCACACAACTGACGGCACCTCACCGACTCATCGGAGCCCAGCGGAAACCGTCGGACCCCATCTGACCGGTGCAGCCCTCGCGCGCCGCCACCACCCTCGGAAGGACTCCCCATGCGCCGCACCACCGCCCTGCTGCTGACCTCCCTGCTCGCCTCCGCCGCCGTGCTGGCCGCCCCGACCGCCGCCGAGGCGCGGGCCAGCGCCGACAACCCGACCACCGGCTCGTGCGTCGCCTACCCGTCGGGCCCGTTCGGCGTCGGCGTCTGTTCCGGCCTCGAACCCCGCCGGGCCTGGTCCGTCTCGGCCAAGTGCATGTCCGGCCTCACCGTCACCAGCGGCCTGCGGCTCGGCGACGGCACCGCGACCGCCAACTGCGGCAACAGCCGGGTCTACACCACCCAGGTCTCGATCGGTCCGATCCTCCCGTAGGGCCGGTCTCCGGACTCAGCCGGCCGAGCCGGCGAGCCGCCGGGTGAGGGTCACGGCCGGGGCGCGTCGGCCCGGCCGTGACCCTCAGGCGTGCGGCTCGGCCGGTCGACCCGCCGGGTGGGCCATGCCGAGCGGGGCCAGCACGGTCGCGGCCGCCGTCACCGCCTCGGCGACCAGCGCCGCGGTGCGGGCCGCCTCGTAGAGGTGCTCGCGGGCGTCGCGCGCGGCCCGCAGGGCCTCGTGGGCCCGCTCCCCGTCGAGCCCCTCGCCGCGGGCCGGGCCGACGCGCCCGGCCGCCTGCTCACTACTGAGGAACGAGGCGAGCTGGTCGAGGAGTTCGGGCAGCCGGGCGGTCACCCCGGCCAGCGCGGCGACGGCCTCGACCGCGTCCCCCGGGAGCACCAGGCCGGGCGCTCCCCCGGGTGCGCCGCTGCGCACTGCGGCGCTGAGCAACTCGGCCGCCTCCGCGGATAGTTCGGCAACGGACAGCGAGGGCGAGGGCGGTACGGCATCACTCACGGCGACTCCTCCTTGGTGATCGGCATCCGGGCCCGACCCGGGTGCCCGGGGCTTCTCTCCGGGTCCGTCTGCCCCGTCGGCGCGCAGCCAGGCCTGCGCCGGCCGACCGTGGCAGGAACCGGTCACCACCGGCCGGCCAGGGCGCGGCGCGACCGCCGGCCAGGCGGCGACACCCCGCGCCACGGCCGGAACGGGCCGACCCTGGAGGAGCCCGGCCGACGCACGGTGGCGGCGGCCGACCGGGACCGGTCCGGGCGGCGGCGCCGGCCGCGACCGCGTCGTCACGGCCTGGGAGAGGCCCCGCGACCGGCGACGTGGCTCCGAACACCGCAGCGGTCTCACCCGCGCCTCACGGCGACCTCCCGGGCGGCGGCGCCGAACGGACCGGCGGTGCGCCCGCGCCCGGCCGCGCCGGCGGGCGGACCCCACCCATGAGGCTCCGTCGGACCCGGCACGAACGGTCGGCGGACGTTCACCGGGACATGGCTCGGCGCCATTCTTTCCCATCGCCACCGACGTCAATCCGGCGACGGCGGACATTCTTCGGCAGCGCGGCTTCGTTCACCATTCGACCACACCACGTCGCCGCAATATCCTCAACAGCCATTGTGACACCGCATGTTCGAAGGTAGAGTCCCGGTCCGCCGAGCGCGAATGAGCGCTTGCGAGCAATTCTTTGGGGCGGGCATGTCACATGACAACAGCACCACTGGAGTTCCTTCCGACTTACTTGACGCGTTCACGGAAACCGTTGGCCGCTTTCCGGAGCGCCCGGCGATCGTCCGGCACGGCCGGGCCATCGGTTACGCCCGTCTGCACGCGGCGGTGAGCGACCTGGCCAGGCGCCTCGGGCCCGATCCGGGGGTGGTCGCCGTGCAGGCGCACCACATTCCGGAAACGGTTGTCGGGCTGCTCGGCATCCTCGCCGCGGGCGGGGTCTACTGCCCCACCGATCCGGCATTCCTGGCCCACCGGTCGCAGACGATGCTCTCGGCGGTCGGCTGTCGCACAATGGTCGCGGCCGATCCCGGATCGGCACACCGACTCGGCCTCGATTGGATCGCCCCGGCCCCCCTGCCGGAATTCTCCGCAAACCTGGGGAGAACGGCCCGGACGGGCGTTCCGAATTCGCCCGGCACCGCGCCGGACGCCGTTCCCGGCGCCGCGCCGGACACCCTTCGCCCGCCTCCGGCGGAGCCGGGCCGGAACGCGGACCCCGGCCTGAACGCGGACTCCGACCGGAACGCGGACGCCGGCCGGAACGCGGACGCCGGCCACAGCGACGCCCGCGACGGCGCCGGGAGCCGGAGCGGGACCGCCGGCGGGGAACCGGCCTACCTCCTCTTCACCTCCGGCTCCACCGGACAGCCGAAACCCGTCCTCACCCCCCGCCGGGCCCTCGCCGCCGTGGTGCCCTCGCTGCGCGAGCTCTTCGGCCTCACCCCCGACGACCGCGTGCTGCAGTTCGCCTCCCTCAACTGGGACACCTGCTTCGAGGAGATCCTGCCGACGCTCACCGCGGGCGCCACCCTGGTGTTCGACGACGAGGCGCACCGCGGGTCCTTCCCGCGGTTCCTGCGGATGGTCGAGCGCGAGCGGATCACCGTCCTCGACCTGCCGACCGCCTTCTGGCACGAGCTGGTGCTCCACCTGGCCGAGGAGGGCGCACCCCTGCCCGACTGCGTACGGGTGCTGGTGATCGGGGGCGAGCCGGCGAGCCCCGCCCGCCTGGCCGACTGGACCGTGCTGGACACCGGGCGGATCCGCCTGGTCAACACCTACGGCTGCACCGAGACGACGCTGATCACCCACGCCGTCGACCTGCACGGCCCGCAGGCGCCCCCGACCGGCTGGGACTGGCCCGGCGGCGCTCGGGCGCCGATCGGCCGCCCGCTCCGCCATGTCGTTCAACTGATCAGCGAACAGGGTGAGTTGCTGATCGGCGGGCCGTCCGTGGCGCTGGGCTACCACGGCCTGCCCGAGGCCACCGGCGCCAGGTTCACCGTCGTCGACGGCGTCCGCTGCTTCCGCACCGGCGACCTCGTGAGCGGGTCCCCGGACGGCCTCCTCACCCACCGCGGCCGGCTGGACGGCGAGGTCAAGGTCCGGGGCATCCGGGTGGACCCGGCGGAGGTGGAGGCGCACATCGCGGGCCACCCCGGGGTGCACGCGGTGGCGGTGGCCGCGGCGACGCTCGCCGGCCGGTCCGCCCTGGTCGCCTATGTGGTGGCGCGGGCGGACGCGACGGGAGGAACGCTGGACGCCGACGTCCTGGCGTACCTGCGCGCGGAGGTCCCCGGCCATCTCGTGCCCAGCCGGATCACCGTGGTGCCCGAGCTGGTGCGCACCACGAGCGGAAAGGTCGACCGGGCTGGCTCGCACCGCCGGTACGCGGCCCCCGAACAGGTCAAAGGAGACCTTCGATGAACGTTGACACCACCCTCTCCACCGCCGTCCACGGCACACCGGCGGCGGCCGCCGCGGAGCGTTCCGCCGCCGGGGTCGACGGTCTGGTGGCCGTCTTCCGCCGGGTGCTGGAGACACCCGGGGTCGCGCCCGACTCCGACTTCTTCCAGCTCGGCGGCGACTCGCTGATCGCCACCCGGGTGCTCAGCGCGATCGCCCGCGACCACGGCGTGGAGCTGACCTTCGACGACTTCCTGCTCGCGCCGACGCCCCGGGCGCTCGCCGAGAAGATCGCGGCCGGCAGATGACCGACGCCGACGACGCCGCGGCGGCACCCCCACCTCGGGAGCCCGGCCGGGTCAGGACCGCCGTCGTGGTCGGCGCCGGGCTCGCCGGCCTCACCGCCGCCACCGGGCTGGCGGCCCGGGGCATCGACGTCACCGTGCTGGAGGCCCGCCCCCGGGTCGGCGGGCGCACCCGCGGCCTGCCGGTCGCGCCCGGCTGCCAGGTCGACGCCGGAGCCGCCTACCTGGGCGAGCGGCACACCGAACTCCTCGCCCTGGTCAAGGAACTGGGCCTGGACACCACGCCGACCACGATGCGGGGCGCCAGCCGGTTCGTCCTCGGCCCCGAGGGCACCACCCGGGACGGCCGGTTCCCGCCGCTCAACGCCGTGGCACTCGGCGGCCTCTTCGACCTGCTGGACGAACTCACCGCGGCCGTCCGCCCCGACGCGCCGTGGCTCACTCCGGACGCCGAGCGGCTGGACACCCTCACCGCCGCCGAATGGGCCGACGGGCGGCTGACCCACCCGGACGCCCGGCTCTTCTTCCCGCTGTTCCTCGGCGAGATGATGGCCGCCGACCCGGCCGACGTCTCCGTCCTGCACATGGCGTTCTACCTCCGCTCGGGCGGTGGCGTCCGCTACCTCAACGCCTTCGAGGGCGGCGCCCAGCAGGACCGGATCACCGGCGGCGCCCACCAGGTGTGCGAGCGGCTGGCCGGCCGGCTGGGCAGCCGGGTGCGGCTCGGCGAGGCCGTCCGCGCGGTCCACCAGGACGACGCCGGGGTCACCGTCCACGCGACGGCCAGCGCCCACCGGGCGGACGTCGCGGTGCTGGCGCTGCCGCCGCTGCTCGCCGACGCCGTCGAGCACCGGCCGGCGCCGGCGGTGCCCCGGGCGGGCGACCGGACGGCGCGGGGCTGCGCCGTGAAGGCGACCCTGGTCTACCCCGCGCCGCTCTGGCGCGCGCACGGCCTCTCCGGCTGGTCGGTCAACGCCGAGGGCCCGCTGCTGTCGACGGTGGACGACTCACCGGCCGACGGCGGGGTCGGCGTCCTGACCGGCTTCGTCACCGGGGCCGAGGCCCGGCGGTTCGGCGCGCTGAGCCCGCGGCGGCAGCGCGCGGCCGTGGTGGAGCAGGCCGCCCGGATCTTCCCGATGCTCCCGCCGCCGACCGGCCTGCACATCACCGACTGGGTCGACGAGCGGTACAGCCAGGGCTGCTACGCGGCGCTGCGGGGGCCCGGCGACTGGCTCCGGTACGGGCCGACGCTGACCGCACCGCACGGGCGGGTGCACTGGGCCGGCACCGAGACCAGCACCGAGTACTTCGGGCTGATGGAGGGCGCCGTCCGCTCCGGCCACCGGGTCGTCGCCGAGATCCTCGCCCGGGACTGACCCCGGCACCCAGCCGGGTGCCCAGCCCGGCACCCACCGCGGCCCCGCCCCGGCCGGGCCGTTCACGAAGGCGCACCGGCAGCCGTCCCCGCCCCGGGGCACCGCCACCCGGCGCCCCGTCGTACCCGCACGCCCGCACGCCCGCACCAACCGGTCCGCGCCGCAGCGCGGGCCGGCCCCCCACCGTCGCCCGGCCCGGTTCCACAAGGACCCCGCCGGGCCACTCCCCCAGGAGACCGCCATGAGCGACCGGAGTCCCCTCGCGCCCCTCGCCGCCCGGGAACGGCTGATGACCGAACCCGCCCTCGGCGCGGGCAACTTCCTGGACCACGCCCTCGCGGTCAACCCGAACCGCGCCGTCCCGTTCGCCTACAGCCACCACACCGACCACCGCGGCGCGATCGTCCTGCGCGGCCACAGCCTGCTCGACCTCGCCGCCCTGCGCGACTGCTACGCCAGCTGGTACTGGGCCAACGGCGTGCGCCCCGGCGAGCCGGTCGGCATCGTCGTCGGCGAGGGCCTGGAACCACTGCTGCACTTCCTCGCGCTGACCGCCCTCGGCGCCGTCCCCGCCCTGGTCAACGACGCCATGCGGCACGACGTCATGGTCCGCTACCTCGACCACGTGGGCGTGGTCGGCATCGTGGCGGACGATCCCACCCGCCTCGCCGCGGCCTACCGCGAGACCCCGAGCCGCCGCCCCCGGTTCATCGTGCCGGCCGCCGAGATCCGGGCCTTCGACGCCGGCGCGGCCCGGCTCCCCGAGGTCTACCCGTACCGGCACGCCGACGCCGACGTGGTCGCCCTGATCCACTCCTCGGGCACCACCGGCACGCCGAAGTCCACGATGCTGGCGCACCGTCAGTTCTGGGACGGCAAGCAGCCGCGGATGGTGCGCTTCCCCGCGGAGCCGTACGACCGGCTGATGTCGATGATGCCGCACACCCACGCGGGCGGCCTCAGCTACTTCCTCACCGCCACCCTGCTCGGTCTGCCGACCGTGGTGATGTCCGACTGGCGGCGGGCGGTCGTGGAGCCGGTGATGGAGGCCTTCCGGCCCACCATGGTCGCCTCCTTCCCGCGCACCTTCGTCGAGCTGGCCACCGGCGAACCGCCCACCAGGGGCGCGGCCGAGGTGCACTCCTGGTTCAACACCGGGGACAGCGCGCACTACGGGCACATCCGGCGGCTGGTGCGGCTCGGGCGGCGGCCGGCGGGCCTGATCCGGCCGTGGCTGCTGCCCCGGCAGCGGGCCGAGCAACCCGACCTGCCCGGTTCGCAGTTCATCGACGGCCTGGGCTCGTCCGAGATGGGCATGGCGCTGTTCGGCCAGGTGACCACACCGGAGAGTGCCCGCGACGACCGCTGCGTCGGCAAGCCGCTGGAGGTCGTCCGGCGGGCCTCGATCCTCAGCGAGGACGGCGAGGAACTCCCGGACGGCACGGTCGGGTTGCTCGGGGTCGTCTCCCCCTCGCGGACCCCGGGGTACTGGAACGACCCGCGGCTCACCGCGAGCTTCGAACTGGCCGGCCACTGGCTCACCGGCGACGTGGCGCGCCGCGACGCCGAGGGCAACTTCTACCACCTCGACCGGACGGTGGACGTCATCGACACCGCGGCCGGCCCGGTCTACAGCCTGCCGATCGAGGAGGTGCTGCTGGCCGACTGCGGCGAGCTCGTCCAGGACTGCTCGGTGATCGGCGTGCCCGGGGCGCCGGGTGAGGGCCAACGGCCGCTCGCCGTCGTCCGGTTGCAGGCCGAGGCCGCGGCGGCGACCGCCGAGGAGGTCCAGGAGGCCGCCAACAAGGCGCTCGCCGGCGCCGGACTGGCCACGCTCGCCGCGGTGAGCATCGCCCGGACACCGGAGGACTTCCCGCTCGGGCCGACCGGCAAGGTGCTCAAGCGCGAACTGCGGACCCGCTTCGCCACCCGCTTCACCGGCCAGTAGCGCCCGATGGACCGCCAACCCACCCGGCAGCCCTACCAGTACGTCCGGACCGCGCTGGCCGAGCCGGACTGGCGCCGGCTGCCGGGCTGGCGCCACGTCACAGCGGCGCAGTGGCGGGACGCCCAGTGGCAGCGGGCGCACTGCGTGCGCAGCGCCCGGCAGCTGCGGGGCGTCGTCGGATCGCTGCTCACCGACCGCTTCTACGACGAACTCGCCGCCGACCAGGCCGGGTTCGCCACCATGTCGATGCTGCTGCCGCCGCAGATGCTGAACACCATGGCGCCGCACGCACCGACCGTGCCGCAGGCGTTCACCGAGGCCTTCCTGGCCGATCCGGTCCGCCGCTACATGCTGCCCGTCCGCGCGGACCGCCACCCGCGCTGGCCGAGCCACCCCAAGGCCGAACGCGACTCCCTGCACGAGGCCGAGATGTGGGTGGTGGAGGGGCTCACCCACCGCTACCCCACCAAGGTGCTGGCCGAACTGACCGCCACCTGCCCGCAGTACTGCGGGCACTGCACCCGGATGGACCTGGTCGGCAACTCCACCCCCCAGGTCACCAAGACCAGGCTGGCGCTGCGGCCGGTGGACCGGCAGGAGCAGATCCTCGACCACCTCAAGCGCACCCCGTCGGTGCGCGACGTGGTGGTCTCCGGCGGGGACCTCGCCAACGTGCCCTGGCCGCAGCTGGAGACGTTCCTGCTGCGGCTGCTGGAGCTGGAGTCGGTGCGCGACATCCGGCTGGCCAGCAAGGCGGTGGTCGGCCTGCCGCAGCACTGGCTCCAGCCGCGGATCGTCGAGGGGCTGGGCCGGGTGGCCGCCGTCGCGGCCCGCCGGTCGGTCAGCCTCGCCGTGCACACCCACGCCAACCACGTGCAGTCGGTGACGCCGCTGGTCGCCGAGGCCGCCCGGGCGCTGCTGGACGCGGGCGTGCGGGACGTGCGCAACCAGGGCGTGCTGATGCGCGGGGTCAACGCCACCCCCGAGGACCTGCTGGACCTCTGCTTCGCCCTCCAGGGCGAGGCGAACATCCTCCCCTACTACTTCTACCTCTGCGACATGATCCCGGGCGCCGAGCACTGGCGCACTCCGGTGCACCGGGCCCAGCGGCTCCAGGAGGCGATCATGGGCTACCTGCCCGGCTACGCCACCCCGCGGATCGTCTGCGACGTCCCCCAGCTCGGCAAGCGCTGGGTGCACCAGGCGGTCGCCTACGACCGCGAACGCGGCATCTCCTCCTGGACGAAGGACTACCGCACCGCACCGGAGGCCCGCGAGAGCACCGACCTCGACGCCGTGCTCGACCGGCGCCACCTGTACTACGACCCGGTGGACACCCTCCCGGAGCCGGGCCGCCGCTGGTGGTCCGAGCAGCCCGGCGCCCCCTCGTCCGCACCCCCTCGGAAGGACACGCCGTGACCCCACCCCCCACCGCGCCCGGCGCCGGGCCGCTGCGCCGGATGTGCTGGATCTTCCCCGACCGGGAGTCGACCAGGATGGCGGCGACCTGGCACCCCTTCTTCTGGGACCTCTACGCGGAGGTCGCCGAGGGCCTGGGGATGAGCTGGACCAGGCACGCCCCCGACGCGGTCACCGTCGACGGCACCGTACGCGGGCGGCCGGTGGTCTACGTGGACGACGAGGCGGTCTCACCGCAGGACACCCTCTTCGTGACCGCCCTCTACTCGCTGCCGTACCAGTCGATGGACGTCTTCAACCAGTACGCGCTCTACGCCGTGCTCGAACAGGCCGGGTTCTACCTGCCGTTCCCCCCGCTGATGTCGCTCATCGGGAACGACAAGCTGGCCACCCTGCTGCACCTCGCCGATTCCCCCGTCCCCCCGGTGCCGACCGTGCGGATCGGCACCGGCCGCGACATCGCCAAGCACCAGTACGAGGTGGCGCTGGGCGGTATGACCTACCCGGCCATCGTGAAGCCGGCCGGCTGGTGCGGCGGTGGCGGGATCAACCTGGCCCGCAGCGCCGAGGACCTCCGGGGCCTGGCCAGCCTGGCGCAGGGCGGGGACACCACGCTCGTGGTCCAGCCCTACCTCGGCGACGGGACGGTCGACTACCGGGTGTACGTGGTCGACGGCGAGCCGTACGCCGTGATGAAGCGGATCCCGGAGCCGGGCTCACCGGTGGCCAACGCCAGCCGGGGCGGAGCCATGGAGTTCCCGCCCGTCCCGGCCGAACTCGCCGCCGCCACCGCCTACTTCGCCGAGCGGCTACCGATGCCGTTCTTCTGCGTCGACTTCCTCTTCGACGGGGAACGGTACTGGTTCTCCGAACTCGAACCGGACGGGGTGATCGCCCCGGACCTGGACGACCCGCAGCGCACCCTGCAACGGGACATCACCCGCGCCCGGTTCACCGCCTACCGGGACGCCCACGCCGCCTGGCTGGCCGGCCGCGGCGGCGAACCGGCCACGCCCACCTCGGAAACGGAGACCCGGACGCGATGACCGAGCTGTTCTCACTCCCCCCGGACGCGGCCGAGCCGCGGCTGCACGTCGCCCGGCGCACCCTCGAACGTCTCCGCGGTGTACCGGAGTTGGCGCTGCGCTACGCGGACTGCGCGGCCCCGCGCACGCTCGACGGGCTCGCCGCGCTGCCGCCGCTGGACAAGGACGGCCTGAACGCCGCCCTCGCGCACCTCGAACCCCGGGCCGCCCCGGGCGCCGGCGCGACCTGGCTCTTCCAGAGCGGCGGCAGCACCGGAGCGCCCAAGGTCGGCCACGCCCCCACCGGCTTCTACATGGCCGGGGTGCACGCGCGGTGGCGGCCGCTGGAGCGCGACGACGTCTTCGTCAACGCCTGGGGCGCCGGCCGGATGTGGGGCGCGCACTTCCTCGCCGCCGCGCTGGCCGACCTCGCCGGGTGCCGGATCCTCGCGGTGGGCTCGGTCGCCACCGACGAGTACGCCGACTGGCTGCGGTTCTTCGCGACCGCCCGGGTCACCGCGATCGGCGGGACACCCAGCGTGCTCCGGCTCTGGTTCGCCCGGGCGCGGGACGCCGGGCTGGAGTTGCCGGCGCTGCGCAAGGTGCTCTGGCTCGGCGAGGCGTGGCAGCCGCAGCTGGAGGCGGACCTGGCCGCGGTCGCCCCGCGGGCGCGCCGGTGGGGCATGTTCGGCAGTACGGAGACCTGGGTGGTCGGGACCAACACCCCGGACTGTCCGGCCGACACCTTCCACCCGCTGCCCGAACAGCTGGTGCACGTCGGCGCGGCGGAGCTGCTGGACTTCACCACGCTCGACCCGGCGGTGCTCAACCCGGTGCTGCGCTACCGCACCGGCGACGCGGGGACGCTGCTGGCCTGTCCGTGCGGCCGGCCGGGCTCCGCGATGCGGGTCCTGGGCCGCCGGGACAGCGTGGTGCAGGTCCGCGGGCTGGGACTGCACGTGGACGAGGTCATCGCACGGGCGGAGCGGGAGCCGGGGGTGTCCCGGGCCCAGGTGGTGATCACCGAGGAGCACGGCCGGGCCGCCACGGTCGAGCTGCTGCTGCTCGCCGGCCCGGGCGGACCGCCCGACACCGAGCGGCTGCGCAGGGCCGTGCTGTCCGCGACCTTCACGCTCAGCACCGCCTTCCAGCACGATCCGGAGTCCTTCCGGGTGCGCCGGGTGGACGAGCTGGTCAGCAACGGCCGGACGGGCAAGACGGCCGGCCTCGTCGTCCGGGAGGGCTCGTGAAGCCGCGGAAGCCCCTGAAGCCGGAAGGGCCCGTGAAACCGGGAGGGCCCGTGAAGCCGGGAGGGCCCGTGAAGCCGCGCAGGCCCGTCTCGCTCGGGCGCGGGTTCAACCTGTTCTGGGCCGGCCAGACGGTCAGCACGGTCGGCGACCGGGTCACCGTGTTCGTCGTCCCGACCCTGATGATCTTCGTGCTGCACGCGAGCGCCCTCCAGGTCGGCGTCGTGGCGATGGCCCAGTACCTGGGCATCCCGCTGCTCGGCCCGGTCGCCGGCGTGCTGGTCGACCGCTGGGACAAGCGCCGGACGATGCTGGTCTGCGACCTCGTCCGACTGGTCGCCGTCGCGGCCGTCCCGCTGGCGTACTGGCTGGACGCGCTCTCCACGCTACTGCTGGTGGGCTGCGTGGCGGTGATCAGCGGCGCGACGATCTTCTTCAACGTCGGCTACCTCGTCGCCGTCCCCGCCGTCGCGCCGAAGGACCAACTCGTCCGCGCCTACTCCAGACTGGAGGGCAGCGGCTCGGTGTCGGAGGTGGCCGGGCCGTCGATCGCGGCCGGCCTCTACAGCGCGCTGGGCGTCGCCGCCCTGCTCGTCGACGCGGCCAGCTACCTGGTCTCCGCCGCCTGCTTCCGCCGGATGCCGGCCTGGGGCGAACGGACGGTCGCCACCGGCTCCGTGCGGGAACGGCTGACGGCGGGCTTCCGGCTCAACCGGGCCGACCCGGTGCTGCGCCGGGTGGTGGCGGCCGCGGTGACCCTCAACTGCGGCGGGCCGATCTTCGTCACGGTGCTGCCCGTGCTCGCCTACCGGGGCCTCGACGTCTCGGTCGGCGTCTTCGGCGCGGCCATGTCGGTCGCCGCGGTGGGCGCGCTGGCCGGCGCGGTCGTCGCCCCGAGGATCAGTGAACGCCTCGGCCTGGGGCGCACGCTGGCCTGGTCGCTGCTGCTGCACTGCCTGGTCGGCCTCGGGGTGCTCGCCGCGCCCGCGCTGCCGGCCGGACCGGTGATCGCCGTGACGATGGGCTGCTACGGCTTCTTCATGTCCTGCATCAACGTCTGCAGCGCCCCCACCCGGCAGTCCCGGATGTCGGCGCGGCACCAGGGGGTGATGCACGCCGCCTTCCGGACCGTCACCTGGGGGGTGATCCCGCTCGCCGCCCTGGCCGGCGGGCTGGCCGTCTCGCTGCTGACCGGTCCGCTGGGGATCCTGGACGCGGCCCGGACGGTGATGGCCGGCGGCACCCTGCTGGCGGCGCTCTCCTTCCTGCCCGCACTCGGCATCCAGCCGCTGCTCGACGCGACCGAGCGGGAAGGGGCGCAGGAGCCGCCCGCCGACGCCGGACCGGCCACCGCCACCCCGCCCGCCCCGGCGGAGCAGACCTCATGACGCCGGACCGGGGTGTCCTGCTGGTCACCGGGGCGTCCTCGGGCATCGGGCTGGCCACCGCCGTCACTGCGGCCGGGGCCGGGTTCCGCACGGTCGCGACCGTACGCGAGCCCGGCCGGGCCGACGCCCTGCGCGCGGCCGCCGACCGCGCCGGCGCCGCGGTGGACGTCCGCCGCCTCGACGTGACCGACGCCGACTCGGTGACCACCTGCCTCGACGAGGTGCGGGGGGCGTACGGCCGGCTGGACGCGGTGGTCAACAACGCCGGTGTCTCCAACTCCGATCCCACCCTGGAGATGTCGACCGCGGCCGCGCTGCGGGCCAACCTGGAGGTGAACTTCTTCGGCGTCGTCGCGGTCAGCCGGGCCGCGATGCCGCTGCTGCGGGCCGCCCGCGGCCGCCTGGTCACGATCGGCAGCGTGCACGGCGTCGTCGGCCAGCCGTTCAACGAGGCCTACTGCGCGGCGAAGTTCGCCGTCGAGGGGTTCATGGAGAGCCTCGCCCCGGTCGCCGCGGCGCACGGGGTGCGGGTGTCGGTGGTCGTACCGGGCTTCGTCCCGGACACCGCGTTCGGCGTGTTCCCGGACATCGACCGCTCGACCCTGCTGGCCGCCTCCGGCCCGTACGCGGGCACCTTCACCGACTATCTCGACCGGCTCGGCGCCCAGGGCTGGGAGGCCGCCGGCCAGCCCGCGCGGGAGGTGGCCGAGGTGGTCGTCCGGACCCTGCTCGCCGAGCGTCCGGCCTTCCGCGTCCCCACCAACGCGTGGTCCGCCGCCCACCTGGACCACAAACTCGCCGACCGGGACGGCTCGACCGTGCAGCGCCTCGCCCACAGCTGGATCGGGCACCCGCACCTCCCGGCCTGACACCGAACCGACGGACCATCAGCGCCTTCCCCGCCCACCGATCGACAGGAGGAGCAGTGCCCGCGAAACCGCTTCAGGAGCTGGTCGACTTCGCCCGCGGCCACTCGCCGTTCTACGCGGAGGCGTACCGCGACGTCCCCCGGACGATCTCGCACCTCACCGAACTTCCCCTCATCGACCAGACCGCGTTCTGGGCCGCCAACACCTGGCCGGACAACCGGTTGCTGACCGGCCCGCTCACCGACGCCGGCGTCTACAAGACCGGCGGCACCACCGGCGTCCCGAAGTTCTCCCCCTGGTCGCGCACCGAGCACGCCGACTCCGTCACCGCCTTCGGCGCGGGCATGGTCCGGGCCGGTCTGAAACCCGGCCACCGGGTGGCCAACCTGTTCTGCGCGGGCGAACTCTACGGCGGCTTCCTCTACATCGAGAACGCGCTGCACCACGCGCCGGTGGAGAACGTCCGCCTGCCGGTCGGCTGCGCCGCGCCGGACGACTACGTGGTCGACCTGATCACCGGCTTCGGCGTGCACGTCCTCGCGGGCGAGCCGATGAAGCTCAGCGCGGTGGCCGAGTGCCTGGTCCGGCGCGGGCGCAGCGCCGACTCCGTGGAACTGCTGCTCTTCGGCGGCGACCTGCTCTTCGCCGACCTGCGGCCGATCCTGTCGCAGGCCTTCCCGAAGGCGGCCGTCTCCTCGGTCGGCTACGCCTCGAACGACGCCGGCCTGGTCGGCGCGCCGGTGCCGGGCGACGACGTCCGCGTCCACGAGGCCTTCCCGGACCGCACGGTGGTGGAGCTGGTCGACGAGGTGACCGGCGAGCCGGTCACGGCCGCGGGCGTGCCCGGCCGGGTCGTGGTCACCAATCTGTTCCGCACCCTGATGCCGATCCTCCGGTACCCGACCGGGGACCGCGCCGAGTGGGTCGACCCGGAGCGCGGGACGTTCCGGCTGGTCGGCCGGTCGAACGAGGGCGCCCGGGTGGGCACGGTGGCCCTGCCGACCGAGGAGATCCGCGCGGTACTGCTCGCCGCCGACCCCGACCGGGTCATCTCGGGCCTGCAGCTGGTGCAGCGCCGCTGGGACGGCCGGGACGGCCTCGTGCTGCGCCTCGGGTACACCGGGCCGCCGCCGGCGGCGCCGGGCGGGCTCGGCGAACGGCTGGTCGCGGCCGTGTACGCGGCCGTGCCGCTCTACCCGGCCGAGGTGGCGTCCGGCGCGATCCACCACCTCGCCGTCGAGTGGGTGCCCCGCGCCGAGCTGGCGACCAACCCCCGGACGGGCAAGCTCCGTCAGGTGGTGGACGAGCGGCCCCGGGACTGAGCAGCACGAGCGGCCCCGGGACTGAGCAGCACGGGCGGCCGCGGGACTCGGCGCCGCGGGCGGGGCCGCCGGTCTGTCGTTGGTGGGCCGCCGGGCGGGCCGGTCAGCCCGCCGGTGGCCGGCCGGCGATGACGACGCTCTGCCCGCGGAACTCCGCGACGACCTTGCCCGTCGCCTGCCGGACGGTCACGTCGTAGATCCCCTGCCGCCCGGCGCGGGCCCGCTCCACCGCCTCCGCGACCAGCTCGTCGCCGGCCTCGGCCGGGGCCAGGAAGGTCACCTGCGCGGCCTGGGCCACGGTCACCGGGCCGTGGCTGTTGCACGCGTAGGAGAACGCCGCGTCGGCGAACAGGAACAGGAAGCCGCCGTGCGCCGTCCCGTGGCCGTTCACCATGTCCGGGCCGACCCGCATGCGCATCAGCGCCCGTCCGGCGGACACCTCGTCGAGGGTGATGCCCAGCGCGTGGCAGGCCCGGTCCCGGGCGTACAGCGCGTCGATCGCCGACTCCCCGGCCGGGGCCGCTCCGGTGTCCGCGTCCACGACGTCCCGCCTTCCCCGAGGGCCCGGCAGGTGGCCGAACCAGCACCGCCCGTCATCCTGCGCTCCGGATTACACCGAGCCGCGGCACCGCCTGTCAATGGCCCTCCTCCCGGACGGCGCGTGGCACACCCGCGGTCCCGGGGGCGCCTTCCCGCCCGGACGACGGGACGCTACTGTTCGGTAACCATGGCCGGGCGCGGCCCCCGGCACGCCCCGCCGACCGCGTCCGGGGCACCACGTCGTCCGAGGAGTGACCGTGAAGCGATCGAGACTCTCCACCCGGCTCCTGAGCGGTCTGCTGCTCGGCGCCGGGGTGCTGCACTTCGCCGCGCCCCGCCCGTTCGAGGCGACCGTGCCCAAGCGGCTCCCGGGCAGCCGGCGGGGCTGGACGTACGCGAGCGGCGTCGCCGAACTCGCCATCGGCGCGGCGGTCGCCGTACCGCGCACCCGGCGGGTCGGCGCCCTGGCCGCGGCGGGCCTCTTCGCCGCCGTGTTCCCGGCCAACGTGAAGATGGCCTACGACTGGCGGCACCGGCCGGCCCCGCTGCCGGCCCTCGCCGTGGCCCGGCTGCCGCTCCAGGTGCCGCTGATCCTGTGGGCGCTGCGGGTCGGCCGGCGGCCGCGGGGCTGACCGGCCCCGGGCACCCGGGCCCACCGGGTCTGCCCGGCGGCGGTGCGGCGCCCCCCCCCGGCCCCCGCCGGGCCGGGACACGGGACGCCACCCGATCGACCGAGTCGGCAGCCGCCGTCCGGGTGGCGCGCGGCGGAAACGGTCCGCACACGCATCGCCCGCTCGTTCTGCCGTACATGCCCACACAGACCGATCCACCGAGTTCCCGGTGCGCCTGATCGGACGGACCGCTTCGGCGGTCCTGTCCCTGACGATCCTGGTCCTCCCGGCGGTGGCCGCCGGCGGCGACCGGCCGGCCGGCGCGGACCCCGCGCCCCGGCCGCCCGAGAACGGCCGCACCGGCTGGGAGGTCGCGGCGGGCGCCGCCAACGTCCGCCGCGACCACTCGGTCAACGACACGGTGCTCGGCCTGACGCACTGCGGCGAGCGGGTCGAGGTCCTGGACACCTGGACCTCCCCGCTCGGCACCCGCTGGGGCCAGGTCGCGGTCACCCGCACCGGGGTCACCGGCTGGGTGCTCTGGTCCCTGCTCACCCGCCACGAGCCGGCCGCCGCACCCGTCGCGGACTGCCCGCCCCGGGAGTGCCGACGCGCCGCTCCCCCGTGCGCCGGCGGGTCGACCGAGATCGGGCCGGCCCCCCGCTGATTCCGCCGATCCCCCCGGGCCGACCCGGTCGGCCCAGAGCTCGCCGGCCCAGAGCTCGCCGCCTCAGAGCTCGTCGGCCATCGCGGCACCCCCGAACAGGGCGAGCCCGGCCATCACGACCAGCAGGACGACGGCCACCGTGCGGTCCGCCGGATCGGGGCGCGGGCCGAGGCGGGGATCGACGGTGCCTCGCGGGTCCACGGTCACCTGGAGCCGGTCACCGAGCGCGACGCGCCTGCCCCCGGTCCCGATGCCGGTGACCTCGGTCCCGTCGGCCAGCCGCACGTCGACCCCGGTCACGGAGGGCCCCTGACCGGCCATCGGGTCCGAGCCGACGACCGTCCGGACCACTTCGGCCTCTGAGGTGACCCCCCGGTCGTGCAGCAGCTGCTGCTCCTGCATCCCGAACCCGCAGACGAGGAGGCCGATCCAGGAGGCCAGCAGGCCGGACAGGGCGGCCGCCGTCCGCTCCGCGTTCCCCTTGGCCAACCGGACCACGGCGGCCACGCAGCCCAGCACGACCGCCGCGAAGCAGCCCGCGGCCACCAGCGCCGGGCCGTGGTCCCGCAGTTCGAGGATCCCCCAGGCGCTCAGCACCGCGGGCACCAGCCAGCAGACCCCCGACACCACCACGAACGACGCCCCCGCCGCACCCCGCATGGACTCACCCCCGGCTGCTCCCCTACCCGGCGAGGAGCGCGGCGACGCCCGCCGCGCCGGTGCACCTCGCCCACCGTCCTGGCGGCCTTCCCGGGGCGCAAGGTCGAGGCGTGGAGTGCCTGCCCGACACCCCCGATACCGTGCTCCGCACCGGCGACGGGAACCTCGGCGGCCACCTCCGCACCCTCCCGCTCCGCACCCCCTGACCGCGACTCCCCACCGCACCCCACGGCTCCACCGGTCGCGGCCGAGCCTCGCCCCTTCGGCCGCGCCCCGCCGGGCCGGTCAGCGGCGGCCGAACAGCTTGCCCAGCCAGCCTCCGGCGGCCCGGCCGCCGTCCTTCCCGCATGCGCAGCGGTCGGCCCGGGGTACCCCGGCCAGCACCTGGTCCACGTGCATGCCGCACCCGGCGTAGCCCGGCTTTCCGCAGGACCGACAGACGACGCGTCGACACATGACGCCCTCCTTCTTCTTCGGGGCGGCCCGACCGGCCGCCCCCCAAATATACCCGAGGGGGTATTTCTCCCGGCCGGCGCCGATCCTCCCCCCACCCCGCCCGAGCCGCTCCGCCCGACCCGGCCGTTCCGCGCGGCCGTTCCAGGCCGCCGCGTTCGCGCAGGTCAGAGGCCGAAGACCGTTCCAGCGTCCCGAATCCGCGGCCGGCCCTGGCGGCCGGAACGGCCCCCGGGCCAAGGTCGTGCCCAGACCCGGCAGACCGGGTTCCGCACCGCACCACAGACACCGGGGGCCTCCCATGCGCACCACTCACCGCCGACGCACCACCGCCCTGGCCGCGACGGGCGCCGCCGCGCTCGCCCTCGTCCTCACCGCCTGCGGCGGGAACCCCGCGGACAGCGGGACCGCACCGGCGCCCACGACGGCCGCGCAGTCCACGCCCGCCGCCACCGGGGCCACCACCACCTCCGCCGGTACCGCCGCCGGCACCGCGCCGAACACCGCCGCCCCCTCCGGCACCAAGACCGGCGCCGGCGCGGGTGCCGGGACGAGCACCCCCTCCGCGCGGCCGACCGGTGCCGCGCAGGCACCCGCCGATCCGGCGGCGGCGTCCGCGCCGCTCTGCGCCGTCAAGGATGTCGCCATCAGCGCCGCCCTCCAGGACGGCCCGCCCTACACGCACCTCGTCCTGACCGCGAAGAACACCTCCGGCCACAGCTGCCGGCTGAGCGAGTACCCCCGGATCCGGTTCCTGGAGAGCCACCGCGAGAACGTGCCCGCCGTGGCCAAGAGCAGGCCCGCCGCACCCGTCGTCCTCACCGCCGGCGCCCCGGCCTACGCCCTCGTGAAGCTGTCCGACGGCGGCGTGCACGAGAACAACGAGCCGGTGACCGCCTTCTCCGTCGCCCTTGACGGCGGCAGCGGCCCGGCCACCGTCAAGGCCCCCGGCAACGGCGGCATCGCCGTCGACCCGGCGGCCTGGGCCACCGGCTACTGGACGTACGAGCTGCGCAACGGCGCCGACGACTTCTGACCGGGCCCGCCCGGCTCCCGGGGCCGGGGGCGGCTGCTAGGTTCGCGAGGGCGGCTCCCGGTCGAGCCGACGCCGGACGGGGCGGGTGGCGCACCCGGCCGGTGCGAACGACACCGACGGGAGACCGCATGACCTCCGGCCCGCACCCGACCGCCTGCACGGACCCGGCCGGCCCCCCGGCCCCGGCCGGCTCTCCGGCCCCGATCGACTTCTCGGCCCCGATCGACTTCTCGAACGTGGCCGAGCACGCCGCCGGGCGCTCCCTGGACGTGCGCTGGATCCACGGCTCGGAGTCGGCGAAGCACAACACCGACCCGGAACTCCAGGTCCACCACTACGACGAGCACACCGTGATCCTCCGGCAGAACATGGCCGTGAACTACGAGGCGCCGTTCCTCTTCCTGCTCTTCGGCAGCGAGCGGGCGGTACTGATCGACACCGGCGCCACCGCGTCCCCCGAGCTCTTCCCGCTCCGCCGCGTGGTCGACGAGCTGGTCGCGCGGTGGCTCGCCCGCCACCCCCGCACCGGCTACCGGCTGCTCGTCCTGCACAGTCACGGCCACGGCGACCACGTCGCGGGGGACGCGCAGTTCGCCGACCGGCCCGACACCGTCGTGGTGGACGCGGCCGCCGACACCGTCCGGGCGTTCCTCGGGCTGGGCGACGATCCCGACCTCCCGGCCCGGCTCGACCTCGGCGGGCGGACGCTGACCTGTCTGACCAGTCCCGGCCACCACGAAGCCGCCATCACCTACTACGACCCGTTCACCGGCTTCCTGCTCACCGGCGACACCGTCTACCCGGGGCGGCTCTACATCGCCGACTGGGACGCCTACGTCGCGACGATCGACCGGCTGATCGCCTTCGCCGCCGACCACCCGGTCAGCCACGTGCTCGGCTGCCACATCGAGATGACCGACCGGCCGGGGGTGGACTACCCGATCCGGTACACCTACCAACCCGACGAGCCGCCGCTGCAGATGACGGTCGCCCAGCTCCACGACATCCGGCGCGCCCTGGACGAGGCGGCCGCCCGCCCCGGCCGGCACGCCTTCGACGACTTCGTGCTCTCCTACCGCACGGGCTGACCGGGGCCGACAAGGGTCCCGGAGGTCCGGCGCGACCGGCGGTCGGGCACGGCGGAGCGGAACGCCCATTGCCCGCCCGGCCGTTCGCCCCCGGCGCGCCGGCCGTGCTGGCAGACTGGCGCCATGGCAACCACCTCCGCGACGGTCCGGCACCGCCCCCGCGCGTTCCTCTCGGCGGCCGCGCTCCTGCTCGCCGGGGCGGCCGTCACCGCGTGCTCCTCCGGCGGCGACTCCCGGCCCGGGCCGCCGCCCGCCCCGTCGACCCCCACACCCACCGGCCGGACCGTCGCCGTCTACACCCCCGACCACCCGTTGGACGAGGGGCAGCTGAAGCAGGCGGCCGAACTGCTGCGCAAGCGCGCCGAGGCGCGCGGCCTGCCGGACGCCCGGGTCGAGCCGGCGGCCGCCGCGCTGCGGCTCTCGGTCGCCGGACAGGTCGCCGGGGACCGCCTCGCGGCGCTCGGCCGCCGGGCCGCGCTGGACTTCCGCCCGGTCCTGGCCGTGGCGGTAGCCGGCACCCCGTCCCCCGGCGCGGCGGACGTCGCCCCGACCGGCACGGTGCCGCCCGAACTCGCCGCCGGGTTCGCCGCGCTGAGCTGCGGCGCACCGGCCGCCGCCCTCCCCGCCGCCGTCGATCCGGGCACCGCCGTGGCGATCTGCGGCACCGCCACCAAGGCGGCCCCGGTGGTGATGAAGTACGCGCTGGCCCCGGCCGCCCTCCAGGGCACCGACGTCGCGAAGGCCTCGGCAGTGCTCGACAGCCAGACCGTGGGCCGCTGGCAGGTCCAGGTGGACTTCACCCCGCAGGGCGGCACCGCCTTCGCCGCCCTCACCGGCAGGATCGCCCCGCAGCCGCAGCCCACCAACCAGATGGCCGTCACGGTGGACGGCACGGTCCTCTCGGCCCCCTACGTCGCCGAGGCGATCACCGGCGGATCGGCCGTGATCAGCGGCACCTTCACCGAGGACGAGGCCAAGGACCTGGCCGCCGCCCTCACCGCCGGCAGCCTGCCCGCCCATTTCACGGCCGCGCTCTCCACCCCGACCGGCTGACTCGGGTGCCGGGTCCCGGGTCCCGTCGCCCGGCCTGAAGGCCGACGCTTGCGCGGCGCCGCAGCCGCCCGCGGTCCCGCCGCCGTCGAGTCCAGCCCGGTCCGGCGGTCCGCCGGGACCAGGAACGTGCGCCGGGGCGTCAGGCGCCGCTGTGGCGGAGCATCTCCTCGCGGTCGACGACCTTGACGCGGTCGCGGCCCTCGGCCGCGCCGAGGGCGCGCTCGTGCGCGTCGAGTTCCTTCCAGCCCTCCCAGGTGGTGAAGCGGACGCCCTGGCCGCGCAGGTGGGCCACCACCGCGTCGGGCTCGGGCGCGACGGCGCCGGGGAGGCGGCCGGCGGCGTGGTCGGCCAGCAGGCAGGCGACGGTCTCGTTGGCGTCGCCCTTGGTGTGGCCGATCAGACCGACGGGGCCGCGCTTGATCCAGCCGGTCACGTAGGTGGCGGCGAGGTGGGAGCCGTCGGCGGTCAGGACGCGGCCGGCCTCGTTGGGGACGGTGCCGCTGATCGGGTCGAAGGGCACCTTCGGCAGCTCGTCGGAGTAGTAGCCGATGGCGCGGTAGACGGCCTGGACGTCCCAGTCGGTGAACCGGCCGGTGCCCCGGACGTTGCCGGTGCCGTCGAGTTCGGTGCGCTCGGTACGCAGGCCGCTCACCCGGCCGTCCTCGCCGATCACCTCGACGGGCGACTCGAAGAAGTGCAGGTGGACGCGGTGCGGGCGGTCGCCGACGTCGCGGATGGCCCAGTTCTCGATGGTGGAGGCGACCATGTCGGCGTGCTTGCTGGCGCGGCGCTCGGCGATCGAGCCGTCGTCGTACTCGATGTCCTCGGGGTCCACGACGACCTCGATGGTCGGGGAGTGGTCGAGCTCCCGCAGCTCCATGGGGCTGAACTTGGCCTGGGCCGGGCCGCGGCGGCCGAAGACGTGCACCTCCAGCGCCTGGTTGGCCGTCAGGCCGGCGTGGACGTTCGGCGGGATCTCGGTGGAGAGCAGTTCGTCGGCGGTCTTGGCGAGGATGCGGGCCACGTCGAGCGCCACGTTGCCCGCGCCGAGGACGGCGACCTTGCGGGCCTCCAGCGGCCACGTCCGGGGGACGTCGGGGTGCCCGTCGTACCAGGAGACGAAGTCGGCGGCGCCGTGGGAGCCGTCCAGGCCGACGCCGGGGATGTCGAGTGCCCGGTCGGCCGTCGCACCGGTGGCGAAGACCGCCGCGTCGTAGAAGCGGTGCAGGTCGTCCAGGGTGAGGTCGTTCGGGTAGTCGACGTTGCCGAACAGGCGTATGCCGGGCTTCTCCAGGACCTGGTGCAGCGCGGTGACGATGCCCTTGATCCGGGGGTGGTCGGGGGCGACGCCGTAGCGGATCAGGCCGAACGGCGCGGGCATCCGCTCGAACAGGTCGATGGAGACGCCCGGGGCCTGGGCGGCGTCGGACTTGAGCAGGGCGTCTGCGGCGTAGATGCCGGCGGGGCCGGCTCCGACGATCGCGATGCGGATCGGGCGGGACATGGCGGGCGTTCCTCCGGACGGGCGAGCGGCAGACGGACGTTCGTAGCAAACCTCTGCAGTCTGCACTGCTGTAGGGGGTCCGGAGCTATGACCTCATAGAGCCAACCTATGGGCGGGGCGCGGAGGCCTCTGGTACGGGATCCGGCCGCCGCCCGGGGCCGCCCATCCGCGCCGCGGAGTGTGAGAGGCTCCGGGGACTCCGGCATGCCCCCGACCGACCCGTCCGAACGGGCGCGGCACCGGCGCGGCGGCAGCGGAGGGCACGGCGGAACGCGGGCTCACCGCGCTTCGTACGGGGGTGTCCGACCACTGCGGACGATGAACGGGAAGGAGGTCGACCCACTCCTTTCCACTCCCAACTTATAGCGCACCGGGGGTCTTGCGGCAAGGCCCCCGTCGTACCGCAGAATTGTCCGCCGAGGCCGGGACCTGCGGATATGGAGGCGCAGCGGCCCGGATTCGCGCCCCCGCGGCGCTCGGCGGCACCGGCTTCCGGGTCCGCCGCTCTCCCAAGATCATTATCCTGAGTGTCCCCGTCCCGGGCCGCCGGCCGAGCGCAGGCGCCGGCCCCGGGCCTTCCCGTGTCGCACACGGCGGTCCTCGCACCGCCACCCTCGGTCGCCCGGTCGGTCGAGGACCCCTGAGTCAATGGAGCTGGCCATGGTCCCCACGTCGTCGTCCTCGTCCGAACGTCCCGCCGGTGTCGATGCCGGAGCCGGGACCGGGGCGGACCCGGGCGCCGCCCTGCCCTCCGACGACTGGCGGGCCCGGGAGCTGCGGGCGGAGAACGCCTACGTCGGCCGGCTCTACGACCGGCTGGAGAGCCGGCGCGAACTCGCGACGGCCCGGCTGCGCGCGGTCCACCGCCAGGAGCAGGGCGGCACGCTCCAGTCCCGCCTGGAGCGCGACACCATGGAGCTCCACCACACCCGCCGGCTGGCGGAGCTGTACGCCGCGGAGTACGGGCTCTGCTTCGGCCGGCTCGACACCGCCGACGGCGAGCGGCAGTACATCGGCCGGATCGCCCTCGCGGACGACGACCACGAGCCGCTGCTCACCGACTGGCGGGCGTCGGCCGCGGAGCCGTTCTACCGCGCGACGCCGGCCGCGCCCGGCGGGGTGACGGGGCGACGGCACCTGCGGACCAAGGGGCGGACCGTCGTCGACTTCGACGACGACGCCTTCGCCATGGGTGCCCTGGAGGGCCGGGACGGCTCCGGCCTCAGCGGGGAGAGCGCCCTGCTCGCCTCGCTGACCGCGGCCCGGACCGGCCGGATGGGGGACATCGTCTCGACCATCCAGGCCGAGCAGGACCGGGTGATCCGCTCCGAGCTGAGCGGCGTGCTGGTCGTCCAGGGCGGCCCGGGCACCGGCAAGACCGTGGTCGCCCTGCACCGCGCCGCGTACCTGCTCTACACCCACCGCGACCGCCTGGCCAAGCGCGGTGTGCTGGTCATCGGGCCGAACAGGACGTTCCTGCGCTACATCGACCAGGTGCTCCCCGCGCTCGGCGAGAGCGAGGTCGTGCTGAGCAGCATCGGCGCCCTCTACCCGGGCGTGACCGGGACGGACACCGAGACGCCGGAGGCCGCCGCCGTGAAGGGCGACGCCCGGATGGCGCGGGTGCTCGCCACCGCGCTGGAGGGCCTGCGACAGCTCCCGGAGGAAGAGGAGCCCTGGACCATCACCGTGGGCCGCAGCTCGCCGCACCAGGAGGAGCTCGTGATCGGACGGGCGCTCTGCGAGCGGGCGCACGCCGCCGCGCACCGGACCGGCGAGCCCCACAACGCGGCCCGGGCCGCCCTGGTGGAGCGGCTCTCCTCCGAGCTGGCCCTGCGGATCGCCAGGGACCGGGGCGGGGAGATGGCGCTGGACGACGTGGTGGACCTCGCCGACGCGCTCGTCGTCGAGCGCGACTTCCAGGCCCTGGCCGAGAAGCTGTGGCCGCTGCTCGGTCCGGAGCAGCTGCTCACCGCGCTGTTCGCCTCCCCGGAGCTGCTCGCGGACGCCATGCCGGACTTCTCCGAGGCCGAGCGCGCCGCCCTGCTGCGCGAGCGGCCCGGTCCGGACGAGCCGGCCGCTCCCTGGACCACCGACGACGTGCCGCTGCTCGACGAGGCCGCCGAACTCCTCGGCCCGCTGCCGGGCAGCGCCGTCACCCGCCGGGCCGACGCCGCCGCCGAGGCCGAGCGGCTGGAGTTCGCCAAGGTCGTCCTGGAGGACTTCGGCGCGGGGCTGGCCGAGATCGACGCGGAGCTGCTGACGCGCCAGTACCAGGGCGAGGGCGAGTTCCGGCCGCTCTCCGAGCGCGCGGCCGAGGACCGGACCTGGGGCTTCGGGCACATCATCGTGGACGAGGCGCAGGAGCTCTCCCCGATGGCCTGGCGGCTGCTGACCCGCCGCTGCCCCGGCCGGTCCATGACGATCGTGGGCGACCTGGCCCAGACCGGCGCCCCGGCCGGGCTGAACTCCTGGGGCGAGGCGCTCGACGAGTACACCGCCGGGCGCTGGCGCACGGTGGAACTCACCATCAACTACCGGACCCCGGCCGAGATCATGCGGGTCACCGAGGGCGTCCTGCGGGCGGTCGACCCGGCGCTCACCGCGCCGACCGCGGTGCGCGGCGGCGGGACCGTTCCGTGGAGCCTGCGGATCCCCGAGGAGAACCGGGGCGCGGCCCTGCGCGCCGTCGTCGAGCGGGAGATCGCGGAGCTGGACGGCCGCCGGATGGCGATCCTGCACGCCCCCGGCTTCCCGGTCGAGCTGGTCGACGAGCTGGCCGGGCTGGCCGGTGTGGCGCGTGCCGACGGCCCGGCGTCGCTGGACTCGCCGGTCGTCCTGATGACGGCGGCGCAGTCCAAGGGGCTGGAGTTCGACGCCGTCCTCGTCGTGGAGCCCGACGAGATCCTCGCGGCGCACTCCCGCGGCGGGAACGACCTCTATGTCGCCCTCACCCGCGCGACGAAGAGCCTCGGGGTCGTGCACAGCCGGGAGCTGCCGGCGATGCTGGAGGGCCTGGAGGCCCGCTGAGGCGCGGCTCCCGCGCAGGCGTGTGCCGCCCGGTCGGGTGGCACACGCCCCACCGGCGGGAGGTCACCAGCGCTCGTGGACCTGGGCGCGGATCCGGCGGTCGTAGAGGTCCCGGACGGCGGCGAGGGTCGCCCCGGGCAGCGGCGGGAGGCCGGCCGCGGCGGCGTTCGCCCGGGCCTGCTCGGGGTTGCGCGCACCGGGGATCACCGTCGTGACGCCCGGCTGCTGGATGATCCAGCGCAGTGCGGTCTGCGCCGGGGTCGCCTCCCCGGGCGCGAGTGCGGCGAACTCCGCCGCCGCCTCGACGCCGGTCGCGAAGTCGACGCCGGAGAAGGTCTCTCCCTGGTCGAAGGCCTCGCCGTGCCGGTTGTAGCTGCGGTGGTCGTCCGCGGCGAACGCGGTCCGCGCGGTGTAGCGGCCGGAGAGCAGCCCCGAGGCGAGCGGCACGCGGGCCAGGATGCCCACCCCGGCGGCCGCGGCGGCGGGCAGGACCAGCTCCAGCGGCTTCAGCCGGAAGGCGTTCAGGATGATCTGGACGCTCGCGACACCGGGCCGGGCGATCGCGGTCAGGGCCTGCGCGCAGGTCTCCACGCTGACGCCGTAGGCGGCGATCCGCTCCTCGGCGACCAGGGTGTCCAGGGCGTCGTACACCTCGTCGTCGGAGTAGACCGGCGTCGGCGGGCAGTGCAGCTGCACCAGGTCGAGCCGGTCCACGCCCAGGTTGGAGCGGGAACGGTCGGACCAGGCACGGAAGTTGGCGAGGTTGTAGTGCTCCGGGCGCTGCTCGGCCCGGCGCCCGAACTTGGTGGCGACGAAGACCCCGGCGTCCGGGCGGCCCTTCAGGTAGCGGCCGATCAGCTGCTCGCTGCGGCCGTCGCCGTAGACGTCGGCGGTGTCGAAGAGGGTGACGCCGGCCTCGACGGAGGCGTTCAGGACGTCGAGCGCGTCCTCCTCGCGGACGTCACCCCAGTCCGCGCCGAGCTGCCAGGTACCGAGCCCCACGACGGAGACGGGTCGGCCGGTGCGGCCGAGTACACGCTGTTCCATGGGGCGAGCCTCTCACAGGGGCACCTCACCAGCGGCGAGGCGGCGCGATGGCCGCCCGGCCCGGCCCGCCCCGACGTGTCGGGGCGGGCCGGGCGGCGGTGCGTACGGGCGGCGGTGCGTACGGGCGCTACTCGCCGACGGTCAGCACGACCTTCCCGGTGACCCGGCCGGTGTCACCCAGGTCGTGCCCCTTGGCCGCGTCGGCGAGCGGGAAGACGGCCTCCACGACGGCCCGCAGCTCGCCCGCCTCGACCAGCCCGGCGATCGCCCGCATACCGGCCTGATCGGCCTCGACCAGCAGCGGGACGGCCTCGACGCCCCGGGCCGCGGCCTGCTCGGCGAGGTCGGCGGGCAGCGCTCCGAGCGCGATGCTGATCAGTCGGCCGCCCGGCTTCAGGGTGTCCAGCGAGCGGATCGCGGTGTCGCCGCCGATGGTGTCCAGGACGAGGTCGACCGGGGCGATCCGGGTGAAGTCCTCCGTGCGGTAGTCGATCAGCTCGTCGGCGCCCAGTTCGCGCAGCAGCGCGTGCTTGGGGGCACTGGCCGTGCCGATCACGTACGCGCCGCGGGTCTTGGCGATCTGCACGGCGAGGTGGCCGACACCGCCCGCCGCCGCGTGGATCAGGACGCGCTCGCCGGGCCGGACGCCCGCCGCGTCGACCAGCACCTGCCAGGCGGTCAGCGCCGCCAGCGGGATCGCGCCCGCCTGCACGTGGTCGACCCCGACCGGCTTGCGGACCAGCGCGCGGGCCGGGGCCACCGCGTACTCGGCGAACGAGCCGACGCCGTAGGGGTAGGGCAGCATCCCGAAGACCTCGTCGCCGGGACGGTGGATCGTCACGCCCGGGCCGACCGCCTCGACGACGCCGGAGACGTCCCAGCCGAGGACCAGCGGGAGGCGGTCGAGGAAACCGGGATTCTGGCGGTGCTTCCAGTCGGTGGGGTTCATGCCCGCGGCCCGGACGCGGACGAGGACCTCCGACGGGCCGGGCTCCGGGCGCTCGGTCTCGACCTCGCGCAGGACGTCGCTGCCGCCGTAGGTGTACTGGGTGATGGCTTTCATGGTGCTCATGCATCCAGGATGCTCCGGCCCCGACCAGCGCGGATAGCGGCCCGAAGGTCATGCTGTGCAAGAATTGGGCCATGCACCGCATCGTCGTCCTGGCCCTGGACGGAGTCATCCCGTTCGAGCTGAGCCTCGCCTCCCGACTCTTCGGAGCCGCCACGGACACCGAGGGCCGGCCCCTCTACGAGGTGGTCACCTGCTCGCTCGACGGCCGGCCCGTCCGTACCTCCGCCGACTTCTCCATCAGCGTCGAACACGACCGCAGCGCGCTCGCCGGCGCCGACACGCTGGTGATCCCGGCTTCCGAGGAGTTCGCCGGCATCGTCGACCGGGACTCCCTGCCGCCGCGCGTCGCCGAGGCACTGGCGCTGCTGCGCCCCGACGCACGGATCGCCGGGATCTGCATCGCCACCTTCGTGCTCGCCGCGGCCGGTCTGCTCGACGGCCGGGCCGCCGCCACCCACTGGCGGCACGCCGACCGGTTCCGGCGGTTCTACCCGGAGGTCGACCTCGCCCCCGACGTCCTGTTCGTCGACACCGGGCGGATCCTCACCTCGGCCGGCGCCGCGGCCGGCATCGACCTGATCCTGCACCTGATCCGCTCCGACCACGGCAGCGCCGTCGCCAATCTGGTCGCCCGGTGCTGCGTCGTCCCGCCGCAGCGCGAGGGGGGCCAGGCCCAGTACGTGCAACGGCCCGTCCCGGAGAGCACGGACGCCGGGACGTCCGCCACCCGGGCGTGGGCCCTCGACCGGCTGCACGAGCCCCTCCAGCTGACCGACCTCGCCGGCCACGCGGGCATGAGCCGGCGCACCTTCACCCGGCGCTTCCGGGCCGAGGTCGGGCTGAGCCCGGGCCAGTGGCTCACCCAGCAGCGCGTCGACCTGGCCAGGCACCTGCTGGAGAGCAGCGACCTGCCGGTCAACCGGATCGCCGAGCGGGTGGGCTTCGGTACCGGCGCGTCCCTGCGCCAGCACCTGCACTCCGCGATCGGCGTGCCGCCGGGCGCCTACCGGCGCACCTTCCGGGCCTGACGCCGCAGGCGCAGGCGATCGCCCTCGCCGAGGCCGCCCCAGACCCCGTACCGCTCGTGCGCCTCCAGGGCGTAGCGCAGGCACTCGCGCCGTACGGGGCAGCCGGCGCAGACCTCCTTCGCGGCGCTCTCACGCGAGTCGTGGGCCTCGCCGCGTTCGCCGACCGGGTGGAAGAAGAGACCGCTGTCGGCGGACCGGCAGGCACCGTGCCGCTGCCAGTCCCACCGGTGGTCGAGGGCCCCGGGCAGATGTGCGATGTTCGTCATGGCGCTGACTCCGTCCCTTCGGAGTGTTGTCGGGTGGTGTCGGGTGGTACCGAGACGTGTCGTGTGGTACCGAGACGTGTCGTGCGTTCGTTCGGGATGGCGACGGGTGGGCGTGCGGCGCGGTGGAGCGCTCAGTACCGCCCGCCGTAGTACGGGCCGTAGTAGGCGCCGAAGGTCTCCAGGTAGGCGATGTCCTCGTCGTACCCGATCGGCTCGAACGTCGGGCCGTTCTTGATCTCGTCCTTCGTCCGGTCGACGTAGACCTTCTTCTCGTCCTGCTCGACGCGCAGCACCGTGCCCGCCGGCAGCAGGACCTGGCGGCCGAAGATCCACGGGCCGGTGTCGACGACGAGGTACTGCGAGCCGGCCTCCGGCGAGTGCCGGTCGACCTTGCCGATCGGCCCGTCGGTCGCCTCCACGTGAAAGCCGACCAGATCGCCGTCGGCGACGTGGCCGGAGGTCGACCGGAACGCCCAGATGTCGATGTCGCTCGTGTCGCTCATGCCGGATTCCTTCCGCTCGGTGCCGCCCGGACCGTCCCGGGCGGCGCGTCCTCGCACCCCGGCTGCCCCGGACGCGCCGCTCCACACCCCTGTGGCGGACATCCGCCCGATCCGGGCCGAGGGTCCGTCAGGCGTGCCCCTCGGCGGCCGCCGCGGCGAGGTCCAGCAGGACGACGGCCTGCTCGCGCATCTCGACCTTCCGGATCTTTCCGGTGACGGTCATCGGGAACTCGTCGACGAGGTGCACGTAGCGCGGGATCTTGTAGTGCGCGATCCGGCCGGCGCAGAAGGCGCGCAGCCCCTCGGCGGTCAGCTCGGGGGCGCCGGGGCGCAGCCGGATCCAGGCCATCAGCTCCTCCCCGTACGTGGCGTCGGGGACGCCGATGACCTGGGCGTCCAGGACGTCCGGGTGGGTGTGCAGGAACTCCTCGACCTCCCGCGGGTAGATGTTCTCGCCGCCGCGGATGACCATGTCCTTGATCCGCCCGGTGATGGTGAGGTAGCCCTCCTCGTCCATCACCGCGAGGTCGCCGCTGTGCATCCAGCCGTCGGCGTCCAGGACTTCGGCGGTCCGGTCGGGCTGCTCCCAGTAGCCGATCATCACCGAGTAGCCGCGGGTGCACAGTTCGCCGGGGGTGCCACGGGGCACGGTGCGGCCGGTCCGCGGGTCGACGACCTTCACTTCGAGGTGCGGGCCGACCCGTCCGACGGTGGAGACCCGGCGCTCCAGCGGGTCCTCCGTCCGGGTCTGGACGGACACCGGGGAGGTCTCGGTCATGCCGTAGCAGATCGACACGTCGCGCATGCCCATCCGCTCGACGACCTGCTTCATCACCTCGGTGGGGCACGGCGATCCGGCCATAATCCCGGTGCGCAGGCTGGAGAGGTCGTGCTCGGCGAAGGACGGGTCGTTGAGTTCGGCGATGAACATGGTCGGGACGCCGTAGAGCGAGGTGCAGCGCTCGGCGGCCACCGCGCGCAGGGTGGTCGCGGGCTCGAACCCGGCGGCCGGGATCACCACGCAGGCGCCGTGCGAGAGCGCGGCGAGGTTTCCCATCACCATCCCGAAGCAGTGGTAGAACGGCACCGGTACGCAGATCCGGTCGTGTTCCGAGTAGCCGCACAACTCACCCACGAAGAAGCCGTTGTTGAGGATGTTGCGGTGCGACAGGGTCGCGCCCTTCGGGAAGCCCGTGGTGCCCGAGGTGTACTGGATGTTGATCGGGTCGTCCGGGCCCAGCGCCGCGGCGGCGGCGTGCAGCGGGCCGCGGTCGGCGTGCTCGGCCCGGGCGAGCAGGTCGGTCCAGGCCGGCGAGCCGATCAGCAGGACGTCCTTCAGCGCGGGGCAGCGCGGGGCGGTCTCGGCCAGCATGGCCGCGTAGTCGGAGGTCTTGAAGGCGGCCGCGGCCACGATCGTTCGGATGCCCGACTGCCTTAGGACGTACTCCAGTTCGTGCGCCCGGTAGCCGGGGTTGACGGTCACCAGGACGGCGCCGATCCGCGCGGTGGCGTACTGGGTGAACACCCACTCCGCGCAGTTCGGCGCCCAGATCCCGACCCGGTCGCCCCGGCCGACGCCGAGCGCCAGCAGCCCCAGCGCGACCCGGTCCACCTCCTCAGCCAGCTCCCGGTACGTCCACCGACGGCCGGACGGCAGGTCGACCAGGGCCTCGCGGCCGGGAAAGGCGCGGACCGCGCGGTCGAGGCTCGCGCCGATGGTGTCGTCCAGCAGGGGCGTGGCCGAGGTGCCGACGGCGGAACTGGGGGACGGGTTGGTCATGCGCTGACTCTCCTGGACTCGCCCGGACGAATGGCGACCGAGTCTATGCAAGGCCGCGCCCGGCGTCATCGCCCCTTCCCGCCCGCGACGGTGACGGGACGTCACCCGTGCGGCCCGTCGGAGAGGACCTCATGACAGGCCGGTTCGACGCCGCGGTCGAGGGGCCGGGACCGCCTCGACGGCACGGGGAACGGGCCGGGGATCGGCGGTCCGCGCGGCTGCCCCCGGCCGCCGATCCCCGGTCCGACCTGCACTTTCGGGCAAAGATCACCCTGGATCGTCAGGATGGACACGGTCAATTGTGTACATTCGGCATTGACTGAACTTCTGTCAGCGGGGGGCGCTGCATCCGGGGCCGATCCTCGGGCCCTCCGTTCCCGCACACGCCCGAGACAGGACCGCCCATGCCCCACCCGAAGCCCGCCGTCACCCGGCGCACCCTCGTCACGGCGATCGGTGCCACCGCCGCCGCGCTCGCCGTCACCCCCGCCGCGTCGGCCGCCGCCGCCGGCAGCGGCACCGGCGCCGGCAACGCCGCGGGCACCGGCGCGGGCGGGGCCCAGCCGCTCGCCGCCCGGACGGCCCGCATCCCCGAGACCCGGGCGCTGTCCGCGGTGGGCCGCGAGGCCACCACCGTGCGGGCGGACTTCCCGATCCGCTACGTCGGCGTCAGCTGGGACGGCCCCGCCCGCGGCGCCGCCATCCGGCTGCACCGCGACGACGCGACCCGCGGGGCGTGGCAGCCGCTGCCCGCCGGCTGCGCGGGCGGCCCGGACGGCGCCGACCGCACGGTCGGGACCGCCACCGCGCTGATCGCCGCCGACGGCGCGCCCGGCTACGACCTGCGCCTGCCCGACGGGGCGGCCAACGTCCGCTCCGCCGCCATCGACACCGTGCACGGCCCGGCCCGCACGGTCTCGCTCGCCCCGACGACGCCCGTCACCTTCTGCGGGGTCGAGTACCTCTCCCGCGCGGCCTGGGGCGCCGACGAGTCCAAGCGCTTCAAGAACGGCGTGGAGAACTCCCCCGCGAAGTACTACCCGCTGCAGACCCTGACGGTGCACCACACCGACACCGCCAACGCCGACCCGGACCCGGCGGCCACCGTGCGGGCGATCTACGAGTACCACGCGATCACCAACGACTGGGGCGACATCGGCTACCACTTCCTGATCGACGAGGCCGGCCGGATCTACGAGGGCCGCTGGTCGGGCGACGACGGCATCCCGGCGCACGACGCGGCCGGGAACGCCGTGACGGCCTTCCACACCGCCGGCTTCAACTCGGGCAACATCGGCATCGCCCTGCTGGGCACCCTCAGCAGCCAGGCGCCGACCGCCCCGGCCCGCACGTCGCTGACCGCGCTGCTCGCCGTGCTGACCCGCGCGCACAACCTGGACCCCCAGGCGCACGTCACCTTCGTGAACCCGGTCAACGGCGTGACCAAGCCGGTCGAGATGATCAGCGGCCACCGCGACTGGCTGGCCACCGACTGCCCCGGCGGCACGATGTACGCCGACCTGCCGGCGCTGCGCGCCGACGTGGCGGCCGTCCCCGCCCCCGGGCACTGACCCGGCCGGCCGGGGCGGGGGGGGGGGGGGGCGCCCCCCCCCCCCCCCCCCCGCCCGCGCCGGGGGGGGCGGCCCCGGACGACAAGTCCGACCG
>NZ_JBEPAA010000075.1:0-39741 GCF_040298365.1 Kitasatospora sp. NPDC001603 | reverse complement strand
GTCGGGGGTGGGGTCCCCGTCCCGGCCCACCCGGGTCGTCCCGTCGTCCGCGGACCTGGTCCCCCTGGTCTCCCCTCTGCTCTGATGCCGGGGGCCCCCCCCGGCCGCGGGCCGGGCGGGGCCCGTCCGTTCGCGTGCGCCTGTTGCGTATGCGGAGGAGGGGGGCGGGATGGGTACGGCGGGGGAGTCCATCGACGAGAAGCGGGTGACCTGGGCGGAGCTCTACTTCGACCTGGTCTTCGTCTTCGCGGTCACGCAGGTCTCCGGCCTGCTGCACCACCACCACGACTGGGGCGGCGTCGCGCGGGCGCTGGTGGTGTTCGTCCCGGTGTACTGGTGCTGGGTGGGCACCACCGTGCAGGCCAACATCCGCGACGTGGACACCCCGAGGGACCGCCTCGGGATCCTCGCCGTCGGCCTGGCCGGCCTCTTCATGGCGCTGGCCGTGCCCGGCGCCTACGAGGGCCGGGGCGTGCTGCTCGGCGCCGGGTACTGGGCGGCCCGGGTGCTGCTGCTGGTGCTGCTGATCCGCGTCCCGGGCGTCTGGCGCGGGCCGTACGGGGTGGGCGTGCTGGTCAGCGGGCCGCTGCTGTTCGTGGGCGGGCTGCTCCCGGAGGGGCCGCGACTGGTGCTCTGGACGCTGGGCGCGCTCTGCGACCTGTCCGGCCCGGTGCTGTTCCGCAACCGGCTGGCCAAGGTGGCGTACCACCCGTCGCACATGCCGGAGCGGTTCGCGCTGTTCCTGCTGGTGGCGCTCGGCGAGTCGATCGTCGGGATCGGCGCCACGGCCGCCGCCGTCCGCCTCGACGCGGCCGAACTGGCCGCCGTGGCGGCGGCGTTCACCATCTCCGCCGGGCTCTGGTGGCAGTACTTCGTCTACGCGGCGGACGCCATGCGGCACGCCGTCACCGTCGCGGACTCCCGCCGGGACGTCATCCGCCGGGTGTTCCAGTACGGCCACCTCGCGCTGGTGGCCGGGGTGATCGCGGTCGCGGTCGGCTTCGGCGAGACGGTGGCCGACCCGCGGCGGGCCCTCGGGGCGGGCTCGGTGGCGCTGCTGTACGGGGGCTGCGGGCTGTACCTGCTGACCTTCGGCTACACCCGGTGGATGATGTTCCGCGCGGTGTCGACCACCCGGATCGTGGCGGCGGCGGTGGTGTTCGCCCTGGTGCCGGTGATGGTGCGGCTGCCGGCGCTCGTCGTCCTGGTGGTGCTGGCGGTGCTGGTGGTGGCGCTGAACGCGGTCGAGCACGTCCGGGTGGCGCGGGCCGCCGCTGCCGCCGCTCCCGCGGACGGTGCCGAGCCGCCCGGTGCCGAGCCGGTGGGTGCGGGCGCCGCGGCGGAGTGAGTTGTCGGTGGAGCTGTGTAGCGTTCGGTGTGGAAGAGGGCGGGCGGCGCGAGCGGCGCGGTACGCCGGAGGTCGGGGCGGTGCGGCGGTGAGCGGCCGTCCGGTGGGAGGTTGATGTCGTGACGGACACGGTCGAGGCAGGCGTGGTCGAGGCAGCCGGGGTCGAAGCAGGCGGGGCCGAAGCAGGCGGGGCCGAAGCAGGGGCGGTCGGCGGGCTGGAGCTGCCGGAGTCCTGGCGCGAGGTGCTGGGCGCCGAGGTGGAGCAGCCGTACTTCGCCGCGCTGGCGGCCTTCCTGGCGGCGGAGCGCGCGGAGCACCAGGTCTTCCCGCCGAGCGGGCAGGAGTTCTCGGCGCTGGAGGCCACGCCCTACGAGAAGGTCCGGGTGCTCGTCCTCGGCCAGGACCCGTACCACGACGACGGCCAGGCGCACGGCATGAGCTTCTCGGTGCTCCCGGGCACCCGGACGCCCCCGTCGCTGCGCAACATCTTCAAGGAGCTGAACGCCGACCTGGGCATCCCCGCCCCGGACAACGGCTACCTGATGCACTGGGCCGAGCAGGGCGTCCTGCTGCTCAACGCGGTCCTCACGGTGCGCGCGCACGAGGCCAACTCGCACAAGGCCAAGGGCTGGGAGAAGTTCACCGACGCGGTGATCAAGGCGGTGAGCGCGCGCGACGAGCCGGTGGTCTTCGTGCTCTGGGGCAACTACGCCAAGAAGAAGCTGCCGCTGATCGACACCACCAAGCACGTCGTGGTCCAGGGCGCCCACCCGTCGCCGCTCTCGGCCAAGCTGTTCTTCGGCAGCCGCCCCTTCTCGCAGATCAACGAGGCGCTGGCCGGCTTCGGCGTCGACCCGATCGACTGGCAGGTGCCGAACCTGAAGCAGGACTGACCGCACGGCGGGCCGGGCATCGCGCCGGCCCGTCGTCACCGGCCGTTCACCGGCGTCGGCCGGAGGCCGGTACCCGGTGTGCGAAGCTGGGTGCCGACCTGGTCGCCGGACCGGGTCTGGGAGGGGCGGTACGTGCGCCGGGTATGGCGAGGGGCGGGGTTCCGGCTGGCCGTGGGGGCGGCGCTGCTGGGGCTGACGGCAGGGGTGGCGGGCTGCGGCGGCGGGAGTTCGGCCGACCCGCCGGGGAGTGCGGGCGCAGGGTCCGCCGCGGCGCCCGCGCCCACCGGTTCTGCCACGGCGAGCGGCGGCGCCGCCGGCGCCGGGCCCGTCCAGCTGCCGGGTCAGACGTTCTACGTGTCCGACCGGACGTCCGCGGCCCGGCAGTTGGCCGCGCTGCGCGGTCAGGGCCGGACGGCCGAGGCCGACGCCCTCGCCGGAATCGCCTCCCAGCCCTCCTCGCAGTGGCTCGTCGACCAGGCCGCCGGGGGCAGCGTCGAGCAACTGAGCCGCCTGGCCGCCGAGGTGGACCGCACCCCGGTCTTCGTCGCGTACAACATCCCGCACCGGGACTGCGGCCAGTACTCGGCCGGCGGCGCGGCCGACGCCGCCGCCTACCGCTCCTGGATCACCGGCGTCGCCGAGGCGATCGGCGACCGCAAGGCCTGGGTGGTGCTGGAGCCGGATGCCGTCGCGCACACCCTGGACGGCTGCGGGGTCAAGGGCGAGACCGCCGCCGAGCGGTACGGCCTGCTGGCCTTCGCCGTCCAGGAGTTGAAGAAGCGTCCGCAGGTCCGGGTCTACCTGGACGCGGGGAACCCCGGCTGGGCCCAGGACCCGTCGGCGATGGCCGGGGCGCTGAGCAAGTCCGGCGTCGCCGTGGCGGACGGCTTCGCCGTGAACGTCTCCAACTTCTACAGCACCGACCGCGACGCGGCGTACGGCGCCGAACTCTCCGCCGCGCTGGGCGGGAAGCACTTCGTCATCGACACCAGCCGCAACGGCAACGGCCCGCTGAGCAGCGAGGCCTGGTGCAACCCGCCCGGCCGCGCGCTGGGCGAGCCGCCCACCGCCGCCACCGGCCGGCCCGGGGTGGACGCGTACCTGTGGATCAAGAACCCGGGTGAGTCGGACGGCGAGTGCGGCCGCGGCGAGCCCCGGGCGGGCGAGTTCTGGCTGCCGTACGCCTTGGGGCTGGTGCGCGGGGGCGCGTAGCCGGGCGCGCCGGGTGGTCGGGGCGCCCGGGGATCAGGCGGTCACCTGGATCCAGCGCGCGACCGACGGGGTGCCGGCCCGGTCCGTCACGAACAGCATGTACCAGCCGGGCGGCAGCAGGTCGGGGTTGCCGGGCAGGGTGAGGGCGACCCCGCCGGCCGAGCGGGCGCCGACGGCCAGGGCCACCGAGCGCTGCTCGACGTCGGTCGCGTGGGTGACCGAACTCGGCCGGACCAGCTTGGCAGTGGCGATGCCCGCCGGGTCCGGGGTGCCCACCGTGAGCGTGCTGCCGAGCTTCGCGCCGGCCGGGGCGTCGGTCACCCGCGGCCGCGCGCCGTGGAACAGGTACGGCGGGGTGTAGATCTCGATCCGCTGCTCGAAGGTGCCCGGTTCGGTGTCGGCCTTGTCCGCGAAGAGCGGGTCGGAGCCGAGGACCACCACCCGGCCGTCGGGCAGCAGCAGCGCCTCCGAGTGGTAGTTCCGTCCGACGGTCGGCTCGGCCGCGGCGCTGAAGGTGTTGGTGTCCGGGTGGTAGACCTGCGACTTGAGCAGGTCGCTGCGGTGCTTGCCGCGGTAGTCGCGGGAGCCGCCGGTGGTGAACACGGTGTCGTTCGGCAGGATCACGCTGTTGAGGTAGCGGGTGCCGCCGGCGGGCAGGTCCGGCCCGGGGGTGAAGGCGGGCTTCGGGGCGGAGAGGTCGGCGATGTCGGTGCGCGCGGTGGAGAGCGGTGACTCGCCGACGCCCCCGCCGCCGAGCACCATCACCTTCTGCGCCTGGGCGGGCGGCAGCAGGACGGAGGACGAGGTCTCGGTGAGCGCGGGGTCGCGCAGCCCCGGGACGGGCTGGAAGCTGTTGTCCCGCAGGTCCCAGAGCCCCGGGTCGCGGCCCTGGTCCGCCGGGCCGTAGCCCGCGTTGGAGCCGGAGTAGAAGAGCTTGCCGGAGGCGGTCAGGAAGATCGAGGGGTAGGTCGGGAAGTAGCGGTCGGGCGCCTTCGACCAGGTCTTGCGGGCCGGGTCGTAGATCTCGTTGTCGTTGCCGCCGAGGATCTGCCCGGTGTCGTCCAGCCCCGAGACGGTGACCACCCGCCCGTCGCCCAGCCCGGTGAGCGTCGGGTACCAGCGGGCGTACGCCATGTCGGTGACCTGCTCGTACAGCTCGGTGTCCGGGTTGAACTCGAAGGCGGAGCGGATGCCCTGGAAGTCCTGCTTCTCCAGGGTCAGCCGGTCGGCCATGCCGTAGAGGTTGCGGGCGTCGGCGCCGTCCAGGCCCTTGATCGCGTACTGGGCGGGGGAGTCCTCGACGGACCCGGTGCCCGCCGTCACCGCCTCCACGAACACGTGCTGCTCGCCGGCCTTCACCACCGTCCGGTCGCCGGAGCCGGTCTTCGTCGCGGCCGGGACGGTCACCTCGGCGGTGGACAGGTAGGTGTGGCCGCCGGGGCCGGTGAACACCGTGCCCTGGGGGAAGGTGCGGGCCGCGTCCGGGTTCTCGTTGCGCACCCGCATGGTGCCGGCCGCCTTCTTCACGGCGCCGTCCAGCGCCTCGTAGCGCAGGGTGCCGCCGGCCACCAGCAGCCGGCCGTCGGGCAGCGCGGTGTGGCCGCCGCAGAACATGTCCGCCGGGGTCGGGATCCGCCGGTAGGTGTCGGCGGCGGGGTCCCAGAGCAGGCTCTTGAAGGAGCCCGCGTCGAAGCTGCGCCGGTCGTTCCCGGAGCCGGCGATGATCAGCACCTTGCCGGTGCGCAGCAGGCTGGCGTGGACGGCGTTGATCCGGAACTCGGCCGGGAGGACGACGGTCTGCCAGTGGCCGTACTCGGCCTTGTAGGCCGGGCGGTTGATCACGTACTGGTGGTACTGCTCGTGGGCGAAGCCGAGGACGGCCGGCGCGTTCATCCCGGCCACGGTCAGGGCGACCGTGCTGCCGAGGGCGAAGCGCCTCGTCCGGCCGGCGTTGCGGATCCTCACGGTGGGTGGTCCCTCCTACTGCGGCGCGACGACGGGCTAGTTCGACGGGCTGGTTCGACGGGCCGGGGCTGAGCGGCGTGGGTCAGCGGCCGGTGGCGGCGGGCGCCGTGGCCTCGGTGCTCTGCGTGCCGGAGGCGGCCCCGGCACGCTCCCCGGCCCGGGGCTGCCGCGGGACCCTCGGGGCGGCGGCGCCGGTGACCGTGAGCGTGGAGATCGGCCGGGCCCGCCCGCGGCGGACCGCGTCGGCGGCCAGCACGAGCATCGGCAGCAGGCTCAGCAGCAGCGCCAGGCAGGCCCAGGTGCGCATGGCGAGGTGGTCGTGGCCGGTGAAGAACGAGGCCGTGACCGCCCCGCCGAACACCAGCGCCCAGAACAGGTGGACGCGGAACGTCGCCACCCCGTCGGGGCTGGCCGAGCGGCCCTTCGGCGTCACCACGAACCGGCTGCGCCGGCGGAGCAGGGCCTGGAGGAGCGAGGCCGCGTAGATCGGCCCGCACAGCGCCGACATCGCCATGCCCGCCACCCCGGACGACCCGGCCGGCTCGTGCGGGCTGACGTTGTGCTTGCGGTTCCAGGTGTAGAGCAGCACCTGGAGGGCGGCCGCGTCGCTGTAGAGCATCATCCAGATCTCCGAGGAGACGTGGACCCCGGAGGCCCCGAAGCCCAGGTAGAGCACGCTCGACACCCCGCCGAGCAGCCAGGTCAGCGCCGCCATCGGGTAGAAGCAGACCATCAGCGTGTAGTTGAGCAGCCGGCCGGGCGACAGCCGCCAGGCGGCCCGCCAGTACTGGGTCAGGAGCGTCTCGTAGGTGCCCCGGCTCCAGCGGAGCTGCTGGGAGAAGAAGTCCGTCCAGGAGGAGGGGCCCTCGCCGACCGCCAGGACGTCCGGGGTGTAGACCGACCGCCAGCGCGCCCCGGTGGCCGGGTTGCGGCGGCGGTGGAACTCCAGCCCGGTCGCCATGTCCTCGGTGATCGAGTCGGACAGCCCGCCGATCGACCGCAGCGCGCCGATCCGCACCGCGTTGTTGGTGCCGACGAACATCGGCGCGCCGTAGCGGTTGCCCGCCCGCTGGATCAGCGCGTGGAACAGGAACTGCTGGCTCTCGGAGAACCGGGTGACCGCCGAACCCGAGCTGCGGTAGTTCCCGTACACCTGCGGGCCGACCACGAACGCCACGTCCTCGTCCCGGAAGTACCCCAGCATCCGCTCGCCGAACTCGGGGAGCGGGACGTGGTCGGTGTCCACCGAGAGCCAGAAGTCGTAGGCGGCGCCGTGGGCCTGGAGCCAGCTGTTGTAGTTGCCGTGCTTGCTCCCGGCGCGGAACCGCCCCTCGGGCCGGTTCCACGGCCCGATGCCGCGCCGGCTGAAGTGCCGCACGCCCAGGTGGGCGCAGAGCGCGCGCATCGCGGGATCGTTCCCCTCGTCGAGCAGCCAGACGTCGTACGGTCCGTCGTGCCGGACGCCGAGCGCGGCGACCAGGGTGGTGCGCACCAGCTCCGGCGGCTCCTTGCCCGGTACGCAGGTGGTGAGGAACGCGACCCGGGTGCCCGGTTCGGGCGTGACCGGCACGGGGTCGCGGGCGACCAGCGTGGCGTGGGTGTTGGAGACGACGTTGACCAGGCGGAACAGCTCGACGACCGCGATGATCGCGACCATCGCCTTGTCGGCGATCAGCAGCCAGGCGTGCGTCTCGCCCGGCCGGACCGGCCAGTGGCCGGGGAGCAGCAGCCAGACCAGCAGCACCGACTCGACCGCCGGGGCGGCCAGCAGGAGCAGCGCGGCCCGGATCCGGTGCGGCTCCCGGCGCAGCAGGCTCCGGTAGCGGACGCGGTAGGGGCCGGGGGTGTCGCCGCCGTCGCCCGGGGTGGTGGCCGGACCGGCGAGCCGGCTGAAGTGGGCGTAGTCGTACGGGGCTTCGGGGACGGCCAGGGAAGCACCGGGCGCGCTCTCTTCGCGCGGGCGCCGCGAGAACTGCTCGACCACCTGTGGCTCCCCCCGTGGCCGGCCGCTCGGGCCGGCTCGATCGTGCGTGCTCCGACCGGAGGTGTGCGATCCGATGCCCAGTGGCTGTGCCTGGGCGTCCTGGAAGGCCGCTCCCCCCGGAGCCTGGCCTTCGAAGCGGGGCGCCGCCCGGGCGACTGCGGTGTCGCCGGGCGGCTCCCGGGCGGCATCGGTGAAACGTGTACGACCGATCATCGCGCGCGGTCGTCCGGCCACTTCGAAGGCGGGGTCCCGGCGCGCTCTCCGGACTCCCTTCCGGGTGCGCGGGACCTTCTGGCTGCCCCAACTCTCCCGGAGGGTTGACGTGATCGCAACCAGTCCTCGAAACGATCATCGCGCGGGGGTGAGGATATGACGATTCCCGGCCATGCGGCCCGAGGTGGTGTGACGAGGGGATGATTCCTGCCTCGCGTACGCGGGCCGGTCGGACGGACGAGCGAAGGCCGGACCGCCGTACGGGTGGTCCGGCCTCCGCGCGGGTCCCTCGGTCAGGACGGCGGCAGCAGGGCCGTGCCGGTCGCGGCGCGGACCTCGTCGAACGAGACGCCCGGCGCCGTCTCGACCAGGCGCAGCCCGCCGGGCGTGACGTCGACGACGGCCAGGTCGGTGACGATCCGGTCGACGACGCCCCTCCCGGTGGCCGGGAGCGAGAGCTCCTCGACGATCTTCGGCGAACCGTCCCGGGCGGTGTGCTCCATGACCACGATCAGCCGGCGGGCGCCGTGCACCAGATCCATCGCGCCGCCCATGCCCTTGACCATCTTGCCCGGGATCATCCAGTTGGCGAGATCGCCGGCGGCCGAGACCTGCATCGCGCCGAGCACCGAGACGTCGATCCGACCGGACCGGACCATGCCGAAGGAGAACGCCGAATCGAAGTACGAGGCGCCGGCGGTGACGGTCACGGTCTCCTTGCCCGCGTTGATCAGATCGGGGTCCTCGGTGCCCTCCAGGGGGTACGGGCCGACGCCGAGGACGCCGTTCTCCGAGTGCAGCACCACCCGCACGCCCGGCGGGAGGTGACCGGGGATCAGGGTCGGCAGGCCGATCCCCAGGTTCACGTACTGGCCGTCCCGGAGCTCCCGCGCGGCCCGCGCGGCGAGCGCGTTCCGGGCCTCGGCAGCGCTCCGGGCATCCGCGTCGGACGCGCTCCGGGCGTCCGGGGCGTTCCGGGATTCCGGCGCCCGGCCCGGGGCGGCGACGGACCGCGGGGCGGCGGCGAAGGTCTCGGTGGTCATCGGCTCAGGCCTCCTGGAGCGCGGTGCGGACGGTGCGGCGCTCGACGCGGCGGTCGGCGGGATCGGCGAGGACCAGGCGGTCGACGTACACCCCTGGCAGGTGGACGGCGTCCGGCTCCAGGGCGCCCGGTTCGACGATCCGGTCGGCCTCGACCAGCGTGGTCCGGCCGGCCGTGGCGCAGAGCGGGTTGAAGTTGCGGGCGGCGGCGTGGAACACGCAGTTGCCGTGCCGGTCCGCGACCTCGGCCCGGACCAGCGCGAAGTCGGCGGTGACGGCCTCCTCCAGCAGGTACCGGCGCCCGCCGAACTCCCTGACCTCCTTCGGCGGCGAGGCCAGCGCCACCGAACCGTCCGCGCCGTAGCGCCAGGGCAGCCCGCCCTCCTCGACCTGGGTGCCGACCCCGGCCGGGGTGAAGAACGCGGGGATGCCCGCGCCCCCGGCGCGCAGCCGTTCGGCGAGGGTGCCCTGCGGGGTCAGCTCCACCTCCAGCTCGCCGGAGAGGTACTGCCGGGCGAACTCCTTGTTCTCCCCGACGTAGGAGGAGGTCATCCGGGCGATCCGGCCGGCCCGCAGCAGTAGGCCGAGCCCCCAGTCGTCCACCCCGCAGTTGTTGGAGACGACGTGCAGGCCGGTGGCGCGGGTGGCGGCCAGGGCGCCGATCAGGGTGCTGGGGATGCCGCAGAGGCCGAAGCCGCCGACGGCCAGCACCGCTCCGTCGGGGATGTCCCCGACCGCTTCGGCGGCGGAGTCCAGGACCTTGTCCACAGGGTCACCTCGTGAGGGGGGAGGGGGCGGAGGAACGCCCCACCACCGTCCCCGAGCGCGGGGCACGGCGACCATGTCGCCCGGCCCCACGCCGGCGCGCGGACACATGGCCGGCGCCCACACCCGGCACGTCCGCGCCCCGGGCGTCCGCGTACCGCGCCCGCGCTCCGGGTGCCCGCCCGCCGCGCCTCAGGAGTCGGTCACCCGGCGGCGCCGAGGAAGGCCCCCCACCCGCCGGCCGGCGCCTGCCCGACGTTCAGCGAACGCAGCTTGCGGATGGTGGACTGGTCCTGGACCTCCAGCCACTCGACCAGCTGGCGGAAGGAGACCAGCCGGACCTCCGGCTTGCCGGCGATGGTCTTGAGCGTCTCCTCGACGGCGTCCATGTAGATCCCGCCGTTCCACTGCTCGAAGTGGTTGCCGATGAAGAAGGGCGCGCGGTTGCCGTTGTAGGCCCGGTCGAACCCGGCCAGGTAGGAGTCCCGGGCCTGGGAGCGCCAGTCGTCGTACTTCGCCGGGTCGCCCTTGGTGCTGCCGGCCGACTGGTTGGCGAGGATGTTGTAGTCCATCGAGAGCACCTGGAACGAGTGCCCGGGGAACGGGATGCTCTGCAGCGGGAAGTCCCAGACCTTGCCGTCCTGCACCTTCTGCGGCCATATCTGAAGGCCGCCGGAGGAGCTGGCGTCGTACTTCCACCCCAGGGCGGCCGCGGTCGGCAGCAGGGCCTTCTGCCCCTCCAGGCACGGGGTGCGCCCGCCGATGAGCTCCTTCTTGTAGTCGAAGGGGAGCGGGTCGACGTCGGTGAAGCCGGTGTTGGTGCGCCACTGGGTCACGAAGGAGACCGCCTGGTCGATCTCGCTCTGCCAGTCCTCGGGCGTCCACTTGTTGACGCCGTTGCCGTCCGAACGGGTCGAGCAGAAGTGCCCGTTGAAGTGGGTGCCGATCTCGTGGCCGGCCAGCCAGGCCTGGCTGATCAGCTTGATCGTGGTCTTCACCGCGCCGTCCGACAGGTACGGGATGTCGGACGCGCCGACCGAGTGCTTCGGCGGGTGGTACAGATCGGCCTTGCCCTTGGGGAGGGTGTAGATCCCGGAGAGGAAGAAGGTCATGGCGGCCTTGTGTTCCTCGGCCAGCTTCAGGAAGCGGGGGAACTGGTTGTCGTCGGTGCCGCCGGCGCCGTCCCAGGAGAAGACCACGAACTGCGGCGGCCGCTCGCCGGGCTTGAGCTTCTCCGGCTTGGGCTGGTTCGGCTGGGGGCCGGTGTCGGAGGTGGAGCCGTCCCCGATCGGCGTGCCCTTGGCACCCCCCTTGGTCGGCGTACCCGTCGCCGCCGGCCCGCCGGTGCCGGTACCGGTGCCGGTTCCGGCACCGCCGGGGGCGGAGGAACTCGATCCTGAACCCGATCCGCTGCTGGAACACGCCGCCGCCGCCCCGAGCGCGACGGTCGCGGCGGTGGCGCTGAGCACGGTCCTGCGCGAGATGCTGGTCATGGTCTCCCCTGGGTGCCGCCGGCCGGGTCGAAGGGCGCCAGTGGGCCGCACCGGTCATATCGGGCAATTGATATGTAATACGCCGTTAGCATGTCATGTGACCGCGGAAGGCATCAAGGAAGCAGAAGCCCCGAGGTCCAACAACAGCCAACACGCCTACCCGGCATCGACCGGCTGCAACGGTCGGCCTTCTGTTGCGGTCCTGTGACGTTTTGCACGGTCTTGGGCGATCGGCTCCCGGCGGGGGCGGGCGAGCGGTCCTCCGCGCGCCACCGGAACCGCGAACTCCGGTACGCCGCGGGGTCCGACGCCGCAGGGCGGAGGCCGGAGTGGGAGCTGGGGCGGAGGGGCCGCACGGGCGCGGCACCGCGCGTCGACGACGCGGTGCCGTAGGAGCCCTCGACGCGGTTCCGCGCCCACGCCGGTGCGGCGTCAGGTGACGACGAGCCGGCGGTTGCGCCGCACGATCCGGGCGATCGCGGTGCTGATCACGGTCGCGGCGGCGCAGGAGACCGCGAGGCTCAGCCAGGCGGTGTCGAACCAGTGGCTGTTGAGCCAGCCCAGCGTGACGATGTAGGCGGCCCAGACCAGGGCGGCCAGGGCCGACCAGCGCAGGAAGCGGTACGGCTCGGCGGGGGAGTGCCCGATGGCCAGGTCCAGCACGGTCCGGCCGGCCGGCACGAACCGCGCGACCACGACCATGGCGGCCGCGGCCCCGGTGGTGCGCCCGTCCAGCGCCTGCTGGACCCGGGCCACGCTGGCCGCCAGCTGCGGCCGGTGTTCGAGCCGTCGCTGCAGCGAGGGGGCGCCCCGGCGGGCCAGCCGGAGCAGCAGGAGGTCTCCCAGGAAGGAGGCGATCGCCACCCCGAGCCCCAGCACCACCGGGGCGCCGTCTATCTGGGCCGTCTTGAGCACGGCCAGGATGACCAGCGTCCCGCTGGGGATGAAGGGGAGAAAGGCGTCGCCGAGTACGGCGCAGAGAGCCAGGGCGCAGATCCATGAGGATCCGATCACCGTCGCGATGTCCAAGTCAGGTACTCCCTCCAGGCTGCCCGGGGGAGCAGATGGCTGCAGGGGACAACGCTAGCGCCTCGACTTTTCATGCCATGAAGCACCCCGGCTGTGCTCGGCCTCACACGACGCGAGCCCCTGGAGCGGGGTGCCGTTCCAGGGGCTCGCGGGGATCGATCGGTGCTGGTCCAGCCCGACGACCTTGCAGGTGGGAGTGGATCCCGTTGGGTGATCCGCTCTGCGTCCTAGCCTGCCGGACGGCGCCCGCCCGTCGCGAGCCCTGCGGCTGGCGACTTCCCGCGCTGGCGTGAAGTCGCCACACGTGTTCGCGCGCTGGCTCTGAGTCAGCCGAACGGCCGGTAGGCGGTGGTCGCACGGTGGAGCCGGGGAGCGGGAACACCCGGCCCGGCGGCGTGGTTGACCCCCCTTGGCAGTGGCGGGGCCGCGGACGAGGTGCGCGGCCGTCCCAGACGCCACACGGACACCGGCAGGACGGCCAGGAGGGCGGACGGCATGACCACCGACGACCAGCAGGAGCGCGGGCCCGGACCGCGGAGCCACGCGGCGATCCGGGGCACCGCCCGGGGCTCGGCGCCCGCGCCGCTCTCCATCCTGGACCTGGCCACCGTGGGCGCCGGCTACACCCCGGCCGAGGCGCTGGCCTCGACCACGGCCCTGGCCCGCAGCGCCGAGGAGTGGGGCTACCACCGGTTCTGGGTCGCCGAGCACCACGGCATGCCGGGCGTCGCCAGCTCGACGCCCGCCGTCCTGCTCGCCCACCTCGGGGCCCACACCACGACGTTGCGGCTCGGGTCCGGCGGCGTGATGCTGCCCAACCACGCGCCGCTGGGGATCGCGGAGCAGTTCGGCCTCCTGGAGGCGCTGCACCCCGGCCGGATCGACCTCGGGCTCGGCCGCGCCCCCGGCACCGACCCCGCGACCGCCCGGGCGCTGCGGCGCGGCCTCGCCGAGGGGGCCGACGACTTCCCCCAGCAGCTCTCCGAGCTGACCCACTTCCTGGACGGCGACTTCCCGGACGGCCACCCCTACGCCCGGCTCGCGGCCGTTCCCCGGAGTGCCGGCCGGCCGCCGATCTGGCTGCTCGGCTCCTCCGGCTTCAGCGCCCAGCTGGCCGGCCGGCTCGGTCTGCCGTTCGCCTTCGCCCACCACTTCAGCAGCACCAACACCATCCCGGCCCTCGACCTCTACCGGTCGTCGTTCCGCCCCTCGGCCGTGCTCGCCGAGCCGTACGCGCTGATCGGGGTGAACGCGGTCGCGGCCGACGACCGGGAGGCCGCCCGCAGGCTCGCGCGCTCCTCGGCGCTCGGCATGCTGCGCCTGCGCCGGGGGAACCCGGGCCCGATCCCCACCCCCGAGGAGGCGGAGAGCTACCCGTACAGCCCGGTGGAGGCCGACTTCGTGGACGACTGGCTGGGCAACGTCGTCCTCGGCTCGCCCGGCGAGGTCGCCGACGGGCTGGAGTCGCTGCGCAAGCGGACGGGGGTGGACGAGCTGATGGTCACCTCGCACATCCACGGCCACGAGGCCAGGCACCGCTCGTACGGGCTGATCGCCCGGGCCTACGGGCTCACCGGCGAGGCCGCCGCCGGCGCCTGAGCCCACCGGCGGGTCCGGTTCCCGGCCCGGCCGCGCCCCCGACCGGGGGCGCGGCCGGGCCGTCGTCACGGCGTGGCCGGCCGAGGGCGGCGCTCGCGGAGTATCGCGGCGACGTGCTCCGCCTCACCGGGCTTGGCGAAGTACCAGCCCTGCGCGGTGTCGCAGCCGGTGAGCCGCAGCCGTTCGGCCTGCGCCGCGCTCTCGATCCCCTCGGCGGTCACGGTCAGCCCGAGCGTGTGGGCCAACTGCACCATGGCGCCGACGATCTGCTCGTCGGCGTCGCTCCGGCGGGAGCCGGCCCCGGGGAGGCCGGTGCGGCCGGCCGGGTCAGGGTCGCGGAAGCCCTCGATGAAGGTGCCGTCCAGTTTCAGGACGTGCACCGGCAGCCGGGAGAGGTAGGCGAGGTTGGAGTAGCCGGTGCCGAAGTCGTCGATGGCGATCCGGACGCCCATGTCGGCGAGGGCCTGCAGGGACTGCAGCGGCCGCCCGCCGGGGCCGAGCAACGCGCTCTCGGTGATCTCCAGTTGCAGGAGCCGGGCCGGCAGGCCGGAGCTCTCCAGGGCCCGGGCCACGTCGGCGACCACGTCGGAGTCCCAGATCTGACGGGCCGCCAGGTTGACGCTCACGAAGGTCTCGTTGTCCGGGAACTCCGTGAGCCAGCGCCGGGCTTGGCGGCAGGACTCCTCCAGCACCCAGGTGCCCAGCGGCACGATCGCGCCGGACTCCTCGGCGAGCGGGATGAAGCGGTCGGGCGAGAGCGTCCCGTAGCGCGGGTGGCGCCAGCGGACCAGGGCCTCGGCACCGTGCACGGCGCCGTCGGCGAGGCCGACGAGCGGCTGGTACTCGACGGTGAACTCGCCGCGCTCCAGGGCCGGACGGAGCGCGGTGGCGAGCAGCTGACGGGTCAGCTGGTGGGCGCCCCGGTCCGGGTCGTAGAGGGTCCAGCGGGCCCGGCCGTCGGCCTTCGACCAGTACAGCGTGGAGTCGGCGTCCTTGACCAGGTCGGCGGGCGTGGTCTCGTGCACCGACCGCTCGACGACGCCCACGCTGGCGGTGACCGCCAGCCGGTGCCCGGCCACGTCGAAGGGGCGTTCCAGCGCTTCGAGGAGCCGGGTGGCCAGTTCGGTGAGCTGCTCGCTGCCCCGGCTGTCGGCCACCAGGACGGCGAACTCGTCGCCGCCCATCCGGGCGACCAGGTGGGAGCTGTGGTCGGAGACGCCGTGCCGGAGCCGGGCGGCGACCGCGATCAGCAGCTGGTCGCCGATGTGGTGGCCGAGGGTCTCGTTGATCGCGGCGAAGCCGTCGAGGTCCAGGTAGCAGACCCCGACCCGACGGCCGTCCGGCCGGTCCGCCGCCGTCTCCGCGGTCTCCGGCGCGGTGATCCCGGCCGTGAGGCAGGCCGCGTCGAGCCGGTCGAAGAAGAAGGTCCGGTTGGGGAGCCGGGTCAGCGGGTCGTGCAGCGCCTGGTACTCCAGGCGGTCGCCGAGCCGGCGCTGTTCGGTGATGTCCTCGACCATGGCGAGGGTGTACTGCGGGCTGCCGGCGCCGTCCCGGATCAGGGAGATGGTCACCTTGCTCCACACCGTGCGGCCCTCGCGGTGCTTGAGCTGCTTCTCCACCCGGACGCGTTCGCGGTCACCGCGGACCAGCTCGGGGAAGAGCCGGTCGGGCATGCCCTCCGGGTCGATGATGTCGTGGATGTGGGTGCGGACCAGGTCGACGACCCCGCAGCCGACCAGGGTGGCGAAGGCCGGGTTGACCTCGATGATCCGGTCGTCGGGGTCGAGCAGGGCCATGCCGATCCCGGCGTCGCAGAAGGCGGCCCGGAACCGGGACTCGCTGGCGCTCAGCGCGGCCAGCAGGCGGTCGGTGCTCCCGGGCGCGGGCGCGGGAGCGGGGGCTGGACCGGCCGGGTCGGCGGGCCGGTGCGTTCCGTCGGCGAGCGGGGCCGAGCAGGTGGGGCAGCGGGCGGCGCCCGGCGCATCGTCGGCGCCCGGCCGCCGTCCTGACCCCGCGTCGGGCGCGCCGTCCGACGGGGCGCCGGGTGCCCCGTCGGTGCCCTGGGCCGGGCGGAGGCTCGGAAAGCTGAGGTGGCGGTGCTGGTGCGGTTGTTCGTGCCGCACGCTTGGGTGTGCGTCGGCCCCCTCGTTCTGGCCCGGCACGGCATGCTCCCGTCCGCTGCTGACGCTTGATGCTGGTCAGGCCGGTCACCTGGAACTGCGGCGGCCGGCTCCCGCGCCCTGTCGAGGTCCTCACGGTCCGGTGCGCAACGCTCGCTGTGGAGCGTTCGCGTGGGGGATCCGCGTGAAGAACAGTGCGCTGCGGCCGATCATAGGACGCGGCGGCAACACGCGGTGACCGCCGCCAGGGTGATTTGCCTGCTTTCACGGCATCTGAGGTGGTACATGCAGACGCCCCCGGTACACATCACATGATGTGCGCCAGGGGCGTGTGCTCCACAAGTGCGCCCCGGGCGCTTGTCGAGCGCTGGGAGCGCGCCGCCGGGGAGCGGCGGGCGGCGGTGCGTCAGGCCAGCGTGGCCGTCAGGGTGATGGTCGTCCCGGTCAGGGCCTGGCTCACCGGGCAGTTCGCCTTGGCGTCCTCGGCGGCCTTCACGAAGCCCGCCTCGTCGAGGCCGGGCACCTCGCCGACGACGGTCAGGTGGATGCCGGTGATGCCGGTGCCGGGCTGGAAGGTGACGTCCGCCTTGGTCTGCAGCTTGGTGGGCGGGTTGCCCGCGCCGGTGAGGCCGTGCGAAAGGGCCATCGAGAAGCACGCGGAGTGCGCGCCCGCGATGAGCTCCTCCGGGCTGGTCTTGCCGTTCGGCGTCTCGGCGCGCGCCGGCCAGGAAACCGGGAACTCGCCGATGCCGGACGAGTCGAAGGTCACCAGACCCTTGCCGTCGAGCAGGCTGCCGTCCCATTCGGTGTGCGCGGTGCGAGTGGTTGCCACGATCGGTACCTCCATTACTGGGGGACTGCCGTCCCGTCACTTCCGGTCATGCCGTGCACCAGCCTACGGGCAGGCCGGGGGGCGATCACGGGTAACGCTCCAGGGCGCCGCACCCGCGGGCGGCCGGTCCGCCCGCCGGTCGGCAACGCCCCTGGCCGGGCGGCCGATCCGCGGTCCGGCCACCGGTCCGGCCGCCGTCCGGATCGTGGACGGCTGAGCCGAACGGTGCGGATGCGCGGCGAGTGCCCTGTTAGATTTGCCCGGGCCCGAGCCCCGGCCGACGGACGGTCGGGTGCCCACCCCCAGAGAGCCGCGGAGCCGCCCCGATGACGGATCACCCCACGACCCCCGAGACCGGACCGTCCGACGGGATCGACGACGCCGTCCGGGCCGAGCTGACCAGCCTGCGCGAGAGCATCGACAACATCGACGCCGCGGTGGTCCACATGCTGGCGGAGCGGTTCAAGGCGACCCAGCGGGTCGGCCGGCTCAAGGCCGAGCACAAGCTGCCCCCGGCCGATCCGGCGCGGGAGCGCGACCAGATCCGCCGCCTGCGGGAGCTGGCGGCCGGCGCCCACCTGGACCCGGTGTTCGCGGAGAAGTTCCTCACCTTCATCATCGCCGAGGTCATCCGCCACCACGAGGCCATCGCCCGCGCCTGACCGCACCGGCCCGCACCGGCCCGCGCTTCCTCGCGTTCCTCGTGTCCCCCCGCTCCTCCCCACGTTCCGGTCCCCGCGCCGGGCCGTGTCCCGGGGGCCGGCCGGCCCCCGGCGGGACGGGTCCGCGATGTCTGGCACGGGTAAAAGCGCGATTTCGCGTGGCTTCCCCGGTGGCGTAGCGTGCAGGTTCCCCCAGCCGGAGAGGTGGAGCAGCGACGATGGCGGTGAACCTGCCCGAAACGCACGGCGATGCCGGGAGCGCTCAGGCCCCGGCCGCCGGCCCCGGACGCGGCGCCGACGGTGCTCCCGGTGGCCGGGCGGAAGCCCGCCGGGCGCGGTCGCGCAAGGCGTCGAGGGGCGGCAAGGGGCCCAGGAGCTCGAAGGCCCGCCGGTCCGGGCGCCGTCCGCGGCCCTGGTGGATCGAGATCCCGGTGATGGCCGCGGTCGGGCTGCTGGTCGCGCTGCTGATCAAGACCTGCCTGTTCCAGGTGTTCATGATCCCGTCCGGGTCCATGGAGAACACCCTGCGGATCGGCGACCGGGTCGGCGTGAACAAGCTCGCTCCGCTCACCGGCTGGGAGCCGGAGCCCGGCCAGCCGGTGGTGTTCAAGGACCCGGGCGACTGGCTGCCGCCCCAGCCGACCGACGGGAACCCGGTCACCCGGGCCGTGGGCTCGGTGCTGGGCTTCGTCGGCCTGGTGCCGCCGAAGGACGACAACTACCTGGTCAAGCGGGTCATCGCGACCGGCGGCCAGACCGTGCAGTGCTCCGGCACCACGCTGACGGTCGACGGGGCGAAGGTGGACGAGCCCTACCTCCACCCCGGCGACGACTCCTGCGCGGGGCTGGACTTCGGTCCGGTGACCGTGCCCCAGGGGTACGTCTGGGTGGAGGGCGACCACCGGAGCGACTCCGCCGACTCGCGCTACCACCAGCGGGGCCCGGGCGGCGGCGCCGTACCGGTGGACAACGTGGTCGGGCCGGTGTCGGCCGTCGTGTGGCCGCTCAGTCACCTCGACTGGTTCGGCTCGGTCGGCCGCTGACCGCGGCGGTTCCCCGCTCCCCGTCGTCCGGGGCCCCGGCGGCCCGCGCCAGGCGCTCGCCGAGCGCCGTCGCCCCCGCACCCGTCGGGTCGTCCGTCGGGGCCGCGACCTCCGTCGGTGCCGCGGCGGGGGACGGCTTGCTCGCCTGGGCCGCGAACGCGCCCGCCAGCACCAGCAGGCCGCCGGCCGTCTGGGGCAGGCCCAGGTGCTCGCCGAGCAGGATCCAGGCCAGCACGGTGGCGACGACCGCCTCCAGGTTGGCCACCACCCCGGCGACCGGCGGCGACAGGTGCCGGACGGAGACCACCCCGGTCAGGTAGGCGAGCACGGTCGCGACCAGGACCATCCAGGCGGCCGGCAGCAGTGCGGGCAGCGAGTGCCCGTTCATCACGACCTGCCCGCCGAGCAGCCCCCAGTCGGCCTCCCAGGGGCGGGTGAGGACGGTGAGCACGACCGCGCCGATCAGCAGCCCGAAGGCGCTGACGGCGATCGGGTCGACCGGGCGGTCGCCCCGGCTGCCGGCGTCGGCCAGCACGAAGTAGCCGACCTGGCAGCAGGCCGCTCCGAGGGCGAAGAGCACGCCCAGCGCGTCGAAGCCCAGGCCGTTCCAGACCTCCACCACGCAGGCCAGACCGGCCACGGCCACCCCGGCGCCGACGGCGGCGCCCCGGCTGATCGGCTTGCGCTGGACGAACTTCACGTAGCCGATGAGCAGCGGCGGTCCGAGGTACTCGATCAACAGGGCGACGCCGACCGGGATCCGGGAGATCGCCGCGAAGTAGCAGGCCTGGACGCCGGCGACGGCGAGCAGCCCGAAGCCGATCAGCAGGCCGGGCCGGCGGAGCACGGCGGCCCGGTGGCGGTAGGCCAGCGGGAGCAGGACCACGGCGGCGCCGGTCACCCGGAGCCAGACCACGTGCAGCGGTGAGAGTCCCGCCTCGATCAGCGGCTTGGCGGCGGTGCCGGAGCCGCCGAAGGCGAACGCGGAGACCAGGGCGAGGGAGAGGCCGAGAGTTCTGCCCGGAGCGTGGCCGGTCAGGGGCTTTGAGCTGTGCACCGAGGCATTGTGACAGTCATACCGCCGATTCGGTAAGGCGCCATTTCGTCATTTGGTCCTGCACTGAACTGTGCGCAGTGGCGGGGTCCGCCACGGTGGCCGCCCCGACCGCGGGAACGCGGAACGGGCCCGGAGCGGAGCCGGGTGGCTCCGCTCCGGGCCCGTCGGACGACGCCGCCCGTGGCCGGCCTACTGCCCGGTGCCCGCGCCGGCCCCCGCCGGCGACCCCGCGCCCGTGCCCGAACCGGACCCGGTGCCCGTCCCCGTGCCGCCCGAAGGCTGGGGCGCGGTGGTCGGCCCGGTGGTCGGGGCCGTGGTGGGCCCGGTGGTCGGCTGCGGCGACCGGGTGGGCCGGCCGGTCGGCTGGGAGGTGGGCTGCTGGGTCGGCTGCTGGGTCGGCGCGGTGGTCGCGCCACCGGACCGCGAGCCGTCCTGGTCCGTACCGGCGGAGCCGCCCGGGCCGCCCGGCGTGCCGGTCGGGCCGGAGCCGTTGCCCGCGCCGCCGGTCGTCCCGCCGGTCGCGCCGCTCCCGGGCGTGGCCGGCGGCGAGGCCGACCCGGACGGCGACGGCGAGCTGTCGGCGGTGCCGGCCGTGCCGCTGCCGCCCGACCAGTCCTTGCCCGAGGGCTCGGCGAAGTCGGTGACCGGCTGCCCCTTGAGCGCGGCCTTCATGTAGCTCGTCCAGATCTGCGCGGGGTACTGGCCGCCCGCCGCGCCGTCGATCCCGCCGGTACCGCTGAGGCTGACCTGGGCGCCGCTGCCCGGGTCCTGGCCGAACAGCGCCACCGAGGTCACCAGCTCGGGGGTGTACCCGACGAACCAGACCGACTTCTGGTCGTCCGTCGTCCCGGTCTTGCCGGCCACCGGGCGGCCCAGCGACTTCGCCCGCCAGCCGGTGCCGCCCGGGTCGCCGACGACGCCCTCCAGCATCGAGGTCACCTGGCGGGCGGTCTCCTCGCCGACCGCCTGGGTGGTCTTGTGGGCCGGCAGCGCGAGCGCCTCGCCCTCGCGGTCCACCGACTGCACCAGCCAGGGGGTGATCTGCTTGCCGCCGTTGTCCAGCGTGGCGTACACGCCGGCCATGTCGAGCACGCTCGGGGTGGCTGCGCCGAGCGGGATGGACGGCACCGGGTCGAGCCCGGGGGTGTTGCCGGGCAGGCCGAGCGCGACGGCGGTGTCGCGGACCTTCTGCAGGCCGGTGTCCTGGGCGAGCTGGGCGAACACCGAGTTCACCGACCAGTCGGTGGCCTGCTGCAGGGTGACCTGGCCGTAGCTCTTGTCACCCTCGTTCGGCGGCGCGTACGGGGTGCCCTTGCCGCCGCGGACCTTGCGCCCGCTGGTGCCGTCGTAGACGGTGCGCGGGGTGACGGTCTGGCCGGACTGGGTCTTGGCGCCGTTCTCCAGGGCCGCCGCCAGGGCGATCGCCTTGAAGGTGGACCCGGCCTGGTAGTCCCGGCGGGTGGCGTTGTCCACGTAGTGCTTGGTGTAGTCGACGCCGCCGTAGAGGGCGACCACGGCACCGGTCCTCGGGTCGACGGAGACGGCGCCGGCCTGGGCGTTCGCGTCCTTCTTCCGCTTGTCCGGGTCGAGGGTGTCGTGCAGCTGCGCCTGGACCGAGTCCTGGAGGGCCTGCTGGCGCGCCGGGTCGACGCTCAGCTTGATGGTGTAGCCGCCCTTGGCCAGCTCGGACTCGGTGATGACGTTGTTGGCGGTGAGGTACTCGGTCGCCGCGTTGACCAGGTAGCCGGCCTGACCGGAGAGGCCGAGCTGGGCCTGCGGGCCCTTGACGTCGGGGAAGGCGGTGGCGGCCCGCTCCTCGGCGGACAGCCAGCCCTCCTTCACCATGCCGTCCAGGACGTAGTTCCAGCGGTTGACCGCGTTCTGCTTGCCGGCCGGGGTGGCGGTGGCCACGTCGTAGGCGCTCGGGGCGTTCAGCAGGGCGGCCAGGTAGGCGCCCTGCGCCGGGTCGAGCGCGGCGGCGTCGACACCGAAGTACTGCTGGGCGGCGGCCTGGATCCCGTAGGCGCCGCGCCCGTAGTACGAGGTGTTGAGGTAGCCGGACAGGACGGCGTCCTTGGTCTCGGTGGCGTCCACCTTGATCGCTATGAAGAGTTCCTTCACCTTCCGGGTGACGGACTGCTTCTGGTTCAGGTAGGTGTTCTTCACGTACTGCTGGGTGATCGTCGAGCCGCCCTGGGTGCCCTCGCCCTTGGCCGTGTTGACGGCGGCGCGGACCAGACCGGACACGTTGACGGCGCCCTCGTGGTAGAAGTTGCGGTCCTCGGCGGCCAGCGCGGCGTGCTGGGCGGCGGGGGAGACCTTGTCCAGGCCGACGTTCTGCCGGTTGGTCTGGCCGGTCCGGGCGACCACCGAGCCGTCCTGGTAGAGCCAGGTGTTGCTCTGGGCGGTCGCGGCGGCGTGCGCGTCCGGCACCTTCACCAGGGCGATGCCCAGGGCGAACAGGCCGACGCCGAGCAGCAGCGCGGCCGCGAGGCCGAGCAGGCTCATCCGCCAGGTCGGGATCAGCCGGCGCCAGCCGGTGCGCTTCGGGCGGCGCGGCCTGCGGCCGCCGGCCGGACCCTCCGGGGAGCGCTTCAGGCGCTCCACCGGGCGGAGCCCGAGGGACGGCGTGCGTCGGCCGCTCCGGGTGTTTGGGGACAAAGCGGCAGCCTTTCCTGCGGGCGAACCGTGCGGCCAGCACAAAACGGGAATGTCGACGGTTGGGGACCTTTGCCCCGTTTCCGGTGTACAGCCCAGGACGTGCCGAGCGGGCCGGTTGACTCCGCCGAAGCGGCAAGCGAGACCGACATCACACGCAAAACGGACGCCGAAGGGCAAAAAATCAGGGAGCCTCTCGCGACTGCGAGAGGCTCCCCAAGTGTCTGTGCGCCGCCAGGGACTCGAACCCCGGACCCGCTGATTAAGAGTCAGCTGCTCTAACCAACTGAGCTAGCGGCGCCTGCTGACCTGGAGAACAATACACGGTCCGGCCGGGTGCCCCGAACCACCGGGGGCGAAGGGCCCGTCCACCCCCGGCGCGGCGCCCGTTTCCACCCGGTTGGGGCGGAGTTCGTGCCCGGTTAGGGTGGGAACGTGCCCAGCTCCCACCCCGGCCGCCGGGGGACACGGCTCGCCGTCGCCGCCCTGCTGCTCCGGCCGAGGGGCGAGGGGGTGGTACCGCGATGACCGGACCGGGGGCGCACGGCTCCGCGATGTTCCTGCGGATCGACGGGACGCCCCTGCACGTGCGCGCCGAGGGCGGCGGACCGGTCTGCCTGCTCACCGGGGGGCTGGGCGGCAGCTGGTTCGACTGGGACCTCGTGGTGCCCTTCCTCACCCCCTACCGGACGGTGGTCCGCTTCGACCGGCCCGGGTACGGGCTGAGCGCCTCCGAGCCCGCCACCCGGCCCGCCCCGACGGCGGCGGGGGAGGCGGCCCGCATCCGGGGCGTGCTGGACGCGCTCGGACTGCGCGAGCCGTGCACGGTGGCGGGCCACTCGCTGGCGGGGTTCCACGTCGAGGCCTTCGCGCGGCTCCACCCGGGCCGGACGGCCGGGCTGGTCCTGCTGGACGGCAGCGTCGAGCCGGACCCGCGGCCGCTGCCGGCCCCGGGGCTGCGCGACCTGGCGGCCCGCGCGGTCGCGGGCGCGGCCACGGCCGTCGCGGCGCCGTACCTGCTCGGGCCCACCGTGCGCGGGCTGGTCGCCCGGGCGACCACCGTCCGCCACGAGGACCTCGCCCCGGCGCCGCTGGTCCGGCACTGCTACCGGACCGGGCGCGCTCTGCGCGCCCTGCTCCGGGAGAACGCGCGCTACCTCGACATGGCCGCCGAACTGGACGAACTGCGGGGCACCGCACCGCTGCCGCCCGGACTGCCGGTCACCGTGCTCGCCGCTGACGACGGGTGCCGCGGCAGCCGCACCCGGGACTGGCTGGCCGCGCAGCGCGGTCTCGCCGCGCTGCTCGGGGGCGACTTCCGCAGCACGGCCCCGGCCGGGCACCTGCTGATGTTCGACCGCCCGGACGCGGTGGCCTCGGCGATCCTGGACACCCGCTGAGCCCCGCGCCGGAGCCTCCCGGCGCAGGCCCCGGAAACGCCTCAGGCCGCCCACCGGAGTGGACGGCCTGAGACCTTGCCATGTGCGCCGCCAGGGACTCGAACCCCGGACCCGCTGATTAAGAGTCAGCTGCTCTAACCAACTGAGCTAGCGGCGCCTGCTGACCCGCAAGACATTACACGGAGTCCGGCCGATCTGCCGAATCGAGACGATCCGGTCACGCCCCGTGACGGTCGGCGCCGCCGGGCTGCCACTACTCCGGGTAGTGGCAGGCCGCCTGGTGGTCCAGGTCCGGTGCGGGGCCGGTCAGCGGCGGGGCCTCGGTCTCGCAGCGGGTGCGCGCCCCGGCTTCGAGCCCGGCGTAGACGGGGCAGCGGGTGCGGAACGGGCAGCCGGTGCGTCGCGCGGTCGGCGAGGGCGGGTCGCCGGCCAGCAGGATGCGGCTGCGGGCCCGCTCGGCGGCCGGGTCCGGCAGTGGCACGGCGGAGAGCAGCGCCCGGGTGTACGGGTGCCGGGGCCGCTCGAAGACGGCGGAGACCTCGCCCTGTTCGACGGTCCGCCCGAGGTACATCACGCTCACCCGGTCCGCGAGGTGCCGGATCACCGACAGGTCGTGCGAGACGAAGAGGTAGGACAGGCCCAGTTCGGCCTTGAGCGACTGGAGCAGGTTGAGCACCCCGGCCTGGATGGAGACGTCCAGCGCGGAGACCGGTTCGTCCAGCACCAGCAGCTTCGGCCGGACGGCCAGGGCCCGGGCGATCGAGATCCGCTGGCGCTGGCCGCCGGAGAACTGGTGCGGGTAGCGGACGGCGTGCGCCGGGTCCAGGCCGACCTGCCGCAGCAGTCCGGGCACCCGGCGGCCGATCTCCGCACGGTCGGTGCCCTGGGCCCGCAGCGGTTCGGCGACGATGTCACCGATCGGCATCCGGGGGTCGAGGCTGGCCATCGGGTCCTGGAAGACGATCTGCAGGTGGGACCGCATCCGGTGGGCGGCCGAGCGGGAGAGCCCGGCGGTGTCCTGCCCGAGCAGCTCGATCCGGCCCGACTCCGGCCTCGCGAGCCGCAGCAGCTCGAACAGGGTGGTGGACTTCCCGGAGCCGGACTCGCCGACCAGGCCGAGCGTCTCGCCCTGCCGGATGTCCAGCTCCACCCCGTCCACGGCGTAGACCTCGCCGATCCGGCGCTTGAAGACGGTGCCCTTGAGCAGCGGGAACGTCTTGGTGAGGCCGCTGACGGAGAGCACCGCCGGGCGCTCCCCGCGCGGCCCGGGCACGGCGGCCGCGGCCGGCGGCACCGGCGGTACGGGGTAGACCTCGGCGGGCGCGGGCCGGCGTTCGGCCAGTTCCCCGGCCCGCACGCAGGCGGCCAGGTGCGCCTCCTCGGCACTCCCGCCGGACGCTTCCGGTCCGCCCAGGCCCGGTTCCGCCGTCCGGCACCGCTCCTCGACCAGCGGACAGCGCGCGGCGAACGGGCAGCCGGGCGGCAGTTCGGCCATGGGCGCGGGGGCGCCGGGGATCGGCACCAGCGGTCCGCCCCGGCCGTCCAGCCTCGGCACCGCGCCGATCAGGCCCAGCGTGTAGGGGTGGCGGGGCGCGGCGAAGAGTTCGTCCACGCCGGCCGTCTCGACCACCCGGCCCGCGTACATCACGGCGACCCGGTCGGCCATCCCGGCGATCACCCCGAGGTCGTGGCTGACCAGGACGAGCGCGGCGCCGGTCTCGCGCTGGGCGGTGCGCAGGACGTCGAGCACCTGGGCCTGGATGGTGACGTCCAGGGCGGTGGTGGGCTCGTCGGCGAGCAGGATGTCGGGGTCGTTGGCGATGGCCATGGCGATCATCGCGCGCTGGCGCATCCCGCCGGAGAACTCGTGCGGGAAGCTGTCCAGCGCGCGGTCCGGGGCCGGGATGCCGACCAGGTCGAGCAGTTCGGCGGCCCGTTCGCGGGCGGCCTGCTTGTCGAGGCGCTGGTGGATCCGGAGCGCCTCGACGATCTGGTCGCCGATCCGGTAGACGGGAGTGAAGGCGGAGAGCGGGTCCTGGAAGACCATGGCGACCCGGCTGCCGCGGATGGCGGCGAGCTCACGGCCGGGCAGGCCGACCAGTTCCCTGCCGTCCAGGGCCACCGAGCCCCGCACCCGGGCGGTGCCCGGCAGCAGTCCGAGCACGGCCAGGGCGGTCACCGACTTTCCGGAGCCGGACTCGCCGACGATGCCCAGGGTCTCGCCGCGGCGCAGGCTGAGGTCGACGCCGCGGACGGCGGGGACGGTGGCGCCGCGCGGTCCGGTGAAGTCGACCCGCAGGTCGCGGACGGCCAGCAGCGGGGTCTCGACGGTGGTGGTCACGTTCTTCCGCGCTTCCTACGAGTCCTACGAGGGGTACGGGCGACCTCGGTGGTCGGGTCGAGGGCGTCGCGCAGCCCGTCCCCGATCAGGTTGACGGCCAGGACGAAGAGCACCAGCAGCCCGGCGGCGAAGTAGAACAGCCAGGGGAACACCGGGGCGTCGCTGGTCCCGGCGGCGAGCAGGGTGCCGAGCGAGACGTCGGGGGCCTTCACGCCGAAGCCGAAGTAGGAGAGCGCGGTCTCGCTCATCACGGCGCCGCCGACCGCGATGGTGGCGTCGATGATGAGGAAGGAGGCGACGTTCGGCAGGACGTGCCGGGTGATGACGCGCAGCGGCCGCACCCCCATGAACTGTGCGGCGCGGACGAATTCGCGCTCGCGCAGCGAGATGGTCATCGAGCGGACCACCCTGGCGGTGATCATCCAGTTGAAGAGGGCGAGCAGCAGCACGAAGGCGAGCCAGCCGGTGCCCTTCAGCCGGGGCGAGATGATCGTGATGATCAGGAAGCTGGGGAAGACCAGCATCAGGTCGACCAGGAACATCAGCACCCGGTCGGTCCAGCCGCCGAAGTACCCGGCGCAGGCGCCGACCAGGGAGGCCAGCACGGTCGAGAAGAGCGCCACCAGCAGGCCGATCACCAGGGACTTCTGCAGTCCGCGGACGGTCTGCGCGAAGACGTCCTGGCCGACCCCGTTGGTGCCGAACCAGTGGCTGCCGGAGGGGGGTTGGCGCAGGGCGGTGTAGTCGGGGGTGGCGTAGTCCCAGGGGGTGAGGTACTGGCCGCCGAAGGCGAGCGCGAACAGCAGCAGGACGACGACGGTGCCGGCCACCGCCCAGCGGGCGGCGAGCAGCCGGGCCAGGACGAGCCGGCCGCGGCCGGGCGCCGCGGGGGCGCCGACGGGCGGGGCGGCGACGCCCGGTGCGGCCGCGACGGCGGGTAGGTCGAGCGCGCCCGGGGCGCCCGCGACGAGCGGCAGCACGGGTGCGGCCGCTGCGGCGGGTGCGGCGGGCGGAGCGGGTACGGCGGAACCGGTGGACCGGGCGGGCTCGGCGGGCTCGGCGGGCTCGGCGGGTTCCGTGGTGACGGCGGTCATGGCGGCTCTCCTCCGGTCAGGACCGCACGCGCGGGTCGAGGGCGGCGTGCAGGGTGTCGGCGAGGAAGCCGGAGGCGAGCACCACCACCGCGGCGAACAGGTTCACGGCGACGACCGAGTTGACGTCCTGTTCGTTGATGGACTGGATGAACCACTCGCCCATCCCGTGCCAGCCGAAGATGGTCTCGGTGAAGGCGGCGCCGGTGAAGATGCCCAGGAAGCTGTAGGCGAACATCGTCGACATCGGGATCACCGCCGTCCGCAGCCCGTGCTTGACCAGGGCGCGGCCGCGGGTGAGGCCCTTGGCCTCGGCGGTGCGCAGGTAGTCGGAGCCGAGCACGTCGAGCATCGTGCCGCGCTGGTAGCGGCTGTAGGTGGCGAGGCCGCCGAGCGCCAGCGAGAGGGTGGGCAGCAGCAGGTGCAGCGCCCAGTCGCCGAGGTGGGCGCCGATCCCGCCGGCCAGCCCGGGGGTCTCGTAGCCGGTGAAGGGGATCACCTCGTGGCCGGCGACGTCCTTGGCGGCGATGGCGCCGTTCTTGAGGAAGAGCGCGACCAGGAAGACCGGGGTGGAGAGCATCACGAAGGAGAAGACGGTGAGCAGCCGGTCGGATATCCGGTACTGGCGCACCGCGCTCCAGGCCCCGGCGGCCACGCCCAGGGCCATCCCGAGCAGGCTGCCGACGAGCAGCAGGCGCAGGGACACCCAGATCCGCCGGCCGAAGTCGTCCGCCACCGGGGTGTCGTGGATGGTGCGCCCTAGGTCCCCGTGGAGCAGGTCGCCGGCCCAGCGGCCGAAGCGCTCGACGACGGGGGTGCGGTCGTTCAGGTTGAGGTCGGTGAGCTGGCGCTCGACCGAGGCGGCGGCCGGGCGCGGCACCTTGGCCTCGAAGTAGGCGCGCGGCTGGAGGGCGGCGGCGGACAGCGCGTACGCCAGGAATACGGCGGCTATCAGCAGCACCGCGTAGTAGCTGAGCCGCTTCGCCAGGTAGCGGAGCATCAGCGGCCGCCCGGGGTGGGGGCGGGGCCGACGCGTGGGGTGGGCATCGGTGGGTGGCCTTCGGTCGGTGGCCCTGGTGGAGCCGTCGGGGAATGTCCAGGTCAGGAGTGTTGCACCGGCTCAAGGCCGGGGCGTTGCGGCAGTGTTGCCGCCCGTTTCGTTTGCATCAGGTGTGAACTCCGCCCCCTGGTACTCGTGCTGATCGGCTGTTACGTTCGCTCCGCCGGCACCGACTTGGCTGCCCACGCTCAAGCTTCGCCACACCTCGCGACGCTCAACCCTCACCAACCTGATGGATTTCACCCGGGGGGAACCCTCATGGACGCTTCCACCACGCCCGTACGCCGTGCCGGCCGGGCCGCCGTGCTCGCCCTGGCCGTCGCGCTGGCCGCCACCGCGTGCAGTTCGGGCGGCGGCGGATCGGCCGACAAGGTGGCCAAGAGCGAGCCCCCGAGACAGGGCGCGATCGACGTCAACGCCAAGTCGCCGGACCAGCTGCGCGACGGCGGGGAGGTCCGGTTCCCGCTCTACCAGTGGATCACCCAGTGGAACCCGTTCCAGGTGGACGGCCGCTACGGGGACGCGGTCGAGATCATGCGGGCCCTGGAGCCGAACCTCTTCACCACGGACGAGACCGGCACCTTCAAGCCGGCCCCCGACTACCTGGTGGACGCCAAGGTCACCTCGACCTCGCCGCAGGTCGTCACCTACAAGCTGAACCCGAAGGCCAAGTGGTCGGACGGCAAGCCGCTCGGCTACCTGGACTTCAAGGCGGACTGGGAGGCCAGCGGGGGCAAGAAGGACGGCTACAACATCGCCGACTCCTCCGGCTACGAGCTGATCTCCGGGATCGAGCAGGGCGCCGACGCCTCCGAGGTCAAGGTGAGCTTCTCGGAGCCGTACGCGGACTGGCAGAACCTGTTCCGCCCGCTGATCCCGGCAGCCGGGATCAGCACGGCCGACGACTTCAACAAGGGCTGGGTCGAGAAGATCCCGATCACCGCCGGCGCGTTGAAGATCGGTACGGCGGACAAGACCGCGCAGACCATCACGCTGGTCCCGGACCCGGCCTGGTGGGGGAACAAGCCCAAGGTCGAGAAGATCACCTTCCGGGTGATGTCCCAGTCGGCGACCACCCAGGCGTTCCTGAACAACGAGATCGACTTCGCCACGGCGGGCACCGCCACCGCGTACGGGCAGCTCAAGGACGCCAAGGACGCGGTGATCCGGACCGCCAGCCCGTGGGACGAGGTGCACATCTCGTTCGGCGGCGGCGGCCCGCTGGCGGACCAGAAGGTGCGCCAGGCGCTCGGCAAGGCACTGGACCGCCCCTCGCTGATCAAGATCGCCAACAACGGCGTGCCGGTGGAGTTCAAGCCGCTGGGCAACCACATCTTCATGCCCAACCAGGCCGGCTACCAGGACAACTCGGGCGAGTGGGCCAAGTTCGACCTGGCCGCCGCCAAGAAGGCGCTGGACGAGGCGGGCTGGAAGGAGGCCGGCAGCGGGCAGCCGCGCACCAAGGACGGCCAGCCGCTGACCCTGCACTGGGTGCTCACCGACGCCGCTCCGCAGGCCCAGCTCGACCTGGCCACCGCGGCCCAGTCGATGTGGCTGGCGGCGGGTGTGAAGGTCGAGCTCGACAAGGTCCCGAGCAACGACTTCTTCACCAAGTACGTCAACCCGGGCAAGTTCTCCATCGCCAGCTGGCGCAACACCGACTCGTTCCCGCTCTCCAGCAGCCTCGGCAACTTCCGCCTGCCGCAGGGCGACAACGTCTTCGGCAACTACTCCAAGCTCGGCACGCCCGAGATCGACGGGCTGCTCAAGAAGGCGGCCGGCACCATCGACCCGGTGGAGGCCGCGAAGCTGTACAACCAGGCGGACGCCAAGATCTGGGAGCTCGGCCACACCGTCGAGCTGTACCAGCGGCCGACGGTCGTCGCGAGCCGCAAGGGCCTGGCCAACTACGGCGCGTTCGGCCTGGCGAGCGTCGACTACACCACGGTGGGCTGGGAGAAGTAGCGGCCGCCACCGCGGCGGTGGTGGCGCCGGCGGCACGGCGGGCGTCGACGGCACGGCGGGCGCTGGCGAGCAGCGCGGTGATCACGAGGCCGGTGGCGCGGACACGGGTGGAACGGCTCTGCCGCCCCCGCTGTCCTGCCACCGGTCTTGACCTTCCGCGATGCCCGCAGGCACCCGTGTCGTGGGGTCCGTCCGGACCCGCGCACCTCCAGCCGAGGAAAATCTAGCGGGGAGCTCCGGGCGGCCGGGCCGTCCGGCGGGGGCGCGCCGGAAACCCGTCGTGCTGTCACCCGGTTCGCGCACCGCGTCGTCAACTCTCGCTGACGGCAGGGCAGAACGGACCGGGGCGCCCGGAGCGGCGCGGTGCGGGAGCGGCGTGCGGGCGTACCGGGCGCGGGTCGACGTGGCGCGCCCGGGGGGCCGAGCGCTCTCCCGCGCGGGCGTGGGGCGCTCCGGCCGGGCGCGGGGCGGCCGCGCCGGTGCGTGCGCCGGGCCCGGGCCGCTGCCAGGATGCGGCGGGTACAGCCCGCCCGCCCCGGAGCCCGGAGACCCGTCCATGACCAGCGATCCCGCCGCAGCACCCCGCCCGCACCACGTCGACCCGCGTCCGGTGCGCCGGATGGTCCCGCGCAGCCGGAACGAGCCGCACCGGGTCGCCACCCCGCTGGAGCTCTTCTTCGACCTCTGCTTCGTGGTCGCGGTCGGCCAGGCCGGTCGGGAGCTCGCCCACGACCTGGCCGCCGGCCACTACGGGGACGGCCTGCGCGGGTACGTCTTCGCCTTCTTCGCGATCTGGTGGGCCTGGATGAACTTCACCTGGTTCGCCTCCGCCTACGACTGCGACGACGTCCCCTACCGGGTCACCACGCTGGTCCAGATCGCCGGGGTGCTGGTCCTCGCCGCCGGGGTGCCCCGGATGTTCGCCGAGCAGGACCTGGTGCTGTCGGTCGTCGGCTACGTGGTGATGCGGCTGGCGATGGTCACCCAGTGGCTGCGCGCGGCGGCCGGCGAGGAGGGGCAGGCCCGCGGGGTGGCACTGCGCTACGCGGCCGGCATCACGCTCTGCCAGCTCGCCTGGGCGGTGATGCTGCTGCTGCCGCACGACGCCCGGGCGTACGTGATCCCGATCGGCATCGTGGCCGAGCTGTCCGTGCCGGTGGTCGCCGAACTGCGGCTCCGGACCAGCTGGCACCCGCACCACATCGCGGAGCGGTACGGCCTGTTCACCCTGATCGTGCTCGGCGAGACGGTGGCGGCGGCGACCGTGGCGGTGCAGTCGGCGGTGGACGAGCACGAGGGGCTGACCCGGCTGCTGCCGGTGGCCGGCGGCGGTCTGCTGATCTGCTTCTCGGCCTGGTGGATCTACTTCGCCCGGCCGGTCCACGACCACCTGCGCACCAACCGGCAGGCCTTCTCCTGGGGCTACGGCCACTACCTGGTGTTCGGCTCGGCGGCGGCGATCGGCTCGGGCCTGGAGGTCGCGGTGGAGTCGGCGGTGCACAAGGCGCACGTCTCGGAGACGGTCGCCACCGCGACGGTGACCGTGCCCACCGCGATCTACCTGTTCACCGTCTGGCTGCTGCACTCGCGGCACACCAAGAGCGGGGTGGAGCAGGCCATGCTGCCCGCCGCCTCGGTGGCGGTGCTGGCGTGCACGGCGGCGGGCGGCTCCGGCGTCCTGGTGGCGGGCCTGGTGACCGCGGCCACGGTGGCGGCGGGCGTCGTGCTGCACGCGCGCAGCGACGCCCGGGCCGCCGCCGGCGCGGCCTGAGGCTCCGGCCGGCCGGGGGCGGCCGCGGCCGGGTGCCCGGGGGAGTGCCCGGGGGAGTCGCCGTGCGGGCCGCCGGTGGAGTGGCCGGTGGACTGCCCGTGGGAGTGGCCGACCAACTGCTGGAGCGCCTGGCCGTGCCGGGACAGCCAGCCGAGGTAGGTCGGACTGACCCGGGCCAGGTCCAGGTAGGCGGCCCGCAGCTCCCCGTAGAGCGCGTCCAGGGCCGGCGGGCTGAGCGCCCGCGGCCGCCAGGTGAGCAGCAGCCGGACGGCCAGCGGGTCGCCGTGCACCGGCCGGACGACGGTGCCGGGCCCGGGGGCCGAGGTCGGCTGGCAGGGGCGGACGGCCTCGCCGGAGGCGACCAGCTCGGCGGCGGTCGCGTTGTCGCGCACCTGCACCACGCGGGGGTTGAGCCCGGCCTCGCTGAAGACCCGGCGCATCGCGGCGTACTCGTGGTCGGCCGTCGGGTCGACCATCCAGGTGTCCTCGGCGAGGTCGGCCAGGTGGACCACCGGCCGGGCGGCGGCCGGGTGGCCCGCGGCGAGCGCGACGAACTGCGGCTCCCGGGCCATCAGGACCCGGTGCTCGGTGTCCGCCGGGACCTTCAGCGGGAAGCCCTCGCTCTCGTGCACGAAGGCGACGTCCAACTGGTCGGCGGAGACCATCCGCAGCAGGGCGTTGGCGGAGATGTCGATGTGGATGGTGGTGTCGGTCTCCGGCAGCCGGTCGTGCACCCGGCGCAGCCAGGCCGCCACCGCCCTGCTGCCCACGCTGCCGATCCGCAGCCGCCGGGCGCGCTCGCCGCTGGCGGCCTCACGGGCCTCCTGGCGGGCGGCGGCGACCAGCGCGGCCATCTCGGCGATCACCGGCCGGGCCCGGGACAGCACCGAGTGGCCGAGCGCGGTGGGCCGGCTGCCGGTCTGCTCGCGGGTGAACAGGGTGCCGCCGACGGCCCGTTCGATGCGGTGCAGCTGCGTGGTGAGGGAGGGCTGGGTCATGCCGAGCTGGAGCGCAGCCTTGCGGAGGCTGCCGCTGTCGGCAATCGCGCACAGCACCCGGAGGTGTCTCACGTCGAGCTCCACGTCGGGAGCATAACGGTCAATTCGGTGTGACGCCAGGGACATGACAGGTCGTCCGTCCGAACGCCCCCGGCTCCGCGGGTGATTGCCCGGTGCTATCGCCGGTTGACATCATCCGCCGCGCGGCCGCGCTGACCCAAGCTCTGGGGACAGCAAGCATTCATCCGATGCCCGCGACCGGCCCCCACCGGCCGCGGCGCACCCCACCATCGGAGCCCCCACATGCACCGCATTCCGCGGACGTTCTCCGCTGCCCTGGGCCTGGCGCTCGCCGCCGGCCTCGCCGCCCTGCCCGGCACCGCGACCGCCGCCCCCGCGACCGGCGCGGCCCAGCACTACACCGCCGCCGCCTCGGCGCACCCGGGCACCGGGAAGGCCGACAACCAGGCGTTCTACGAGGCCGTGATGAAGTCCGCGCGGGCGAAGCAGGCGGCCACGCCGTACCTGAAGGCCGTCGTGGTGACCTACGACGCGAGCAACGCGCCGTCCTTCGCCTCCGAGATATCCCGGAGCGCCCAGATCTGGAACGGCTCGGTCGCCAACGTCCGCCTCCAGTCCGGCGCGAACGCCGACTTCTCGTACTACGAGGGCGACGACCCGAGCAACGGCTCGTACGCCAGCACCGACGGCCACGGGTCCGGCTACATCTTCCTCGACTACACCCAGAACCAGGAGTACGACTCCACCCGGGTCACGGCGCACGAGACCGGCCACGTGCTCGGCCTGCCGGACCACTACTCGGGCCCGTGCAGCGAGCTGATGTCCGGCGGCGGCCCGGGCCCCTCCTGCACCAACCCGTACCCGAACAGCACCGAGCGCAGCCGGGTCAACTCCCTGTGGCGCAACGGTCTGAGCGCCACCACGCGCTGACCGGTCCGCGGGCCCCCGCGCCCCGCCGGTCCCTCCCGCCCCACCTCGTCGGACCGCTCCACCGCCCCACGGCGGAGCGCTCCGCCCGCCCCACCGCTCCGCCCGCTCCACCCGCCCCACCGTTCATCAGTTCACCCGTTCACCCGTTCGCCGTGGCCCACCCCCAGCGGCCCCGGCACCCGCGAACAGGAGCCCCCACATGAACCGCATCTCCCGCACGCTCTCCGCGGCCGTCGGCCTGGTGCTCGCCGCCGGCCTGGCCGCCCTGCCCACCACCGCCGTCGCCGCGCCCGCCCCGGCGGTCCAGGGCTACACGGCCTCCACCGCCTACGCCGGCTCGGCCGCCGAGGACGCGAACAACCAGGCGTTCTACGAGGCCGTGATGAAGTCCGCGCTGGCCAAGCAGGCGGCCACGCCGTACCTGAAGGCCGTCGTGGTGACCTACGACGCCAGCAGCGCGCCGACCTTCCGCAACCAGATATCGCAGAGCGCCCAGATCTGGAACGGCTCGGTCACCAACGTGCAGCTGCGCTCCGGGACCAACGCCGACTTCCGCTACTACGAGGGCAACGACTCGCGCGGGTCCTACGCCAGCACCAACGGGCACGGCCAGGGCTACATCTTCCTGGACTACGCCCAGAACCGTCAGTACAACTCCACCCGGGTCACCGCGCACGAGACCGGCCACGTGCTCGGCCTGCCGGACCACTACTCGGGCCCGTGCAGCGAGCTGATGTCCGGCGGCGGCCCGGGCACCTCCTGCACCAACCCCTACCCGAACAGCACCGAGCGCAGCCGGGTCAACTCGCTCTGGCTCCGCGGCTGACCCCTCGGCCGGTCCCCGGTCGGACTGCGTGACCGCGTGACCGCGTGAACCGCCGACAGGGCCCGGCCGCTCCCCCCGAGCGGCCGGGCCCTGTCGGTGCCGCGTGCGAGCATGCCGACGAGGACCAGTCCACCGACCGCGAGGTACCGCCGCCATGCCGCTCTCCGTCCCCGACCGCCTGGCCGACCTGCCGTACGCCCACCTGCTGCGCCCGCACTCCGGCCCGCTGCGCAGCGACGAGCGCTACGACACCGTCCACTTCGACGCCGGCGAGTACACCGACCAGTCCGCCGGCGGCGCCACCTTCCTGGAGTGCGCCTTCACCGGCGTCGCGCTGAGCGGGGTCAGGCTGCGCCGGGCCCGCTTCAACGAGGTCTGGGCCCAGGCCGGCCGCTGGGTGGCCTGCGACCTCAGCGACACCGAGTGGCAGGACAGCGCCGTCACCGGCGGGGTGCTGGCGGGGGTGGCCGCGCACGGTTCGGCGCTGCGCCGGACGGTCTTCCGCGGCTGCAAGCTGGAGGCGGTCAACCTGCGCGCCGCCGTCCTGCGCGACGTCGTCTTCGAGGACTGCCTGCTGCGCGACGTGGACTTCGGCGACGCCAAGCTGACCGAGGTCTCCTTCCCGGGCTCCACCCTGGAGGAGGTCCGGTTCCGCGGCGCCAAGCTGACCAAGGTGGACCTTCGCGGCGCCGTCCGGCTGGGCCTGCCCGACGGCCACCAGGGCCTGCAGGGCGCCGTCATCAGCTCCCCGCAGCTCCTCGAACTGGCACCGCTGTTCGCCCAGGCCCTGGGGATCACGGTGAAGGACTGACCCGGGGCGGTGAGCCCGCCGTTCAGACCGGCGTCGCTCGGTGACGACCGGGCGAACAGTCCGCCAACCCTGCCCCGGCCCTCTGGTGGGTCGGTCCGGGCGGCGGGAGGATGCTGCGCGATCGAGCCCCAACTTGTGTGCACAACATCACCAGTGAAGGGACGGGCTGGGCTGATGGCCGAGCTGAGTCGTAGAAAGTTCGTCGCGTTGTCCGGAGCCGCCGCGGCAGGCCTGGCCGTGGCCGGGACCACCGGTGCGGGGGCGGCGCCGGGCGCGCCCGCCGCGGCGCCGTCGGCGGCGCTGTCGCAGACCGGCACCATCGCGGACGCGAAGCACATCGTCATCCTGATGCAGGAGAACCGCAGCTTCGACCACTACTTCGGGATGCTGCGCGGCGTGCGCGGCTTCGCCGACCGCAGCGCGATCCAGATCGCCAACGGGTACAGCGTCTTCAACCAGCCCAACGGGCTCGGGCGGCAGTACCCGTGGCAGTTCAGCGCCACCAAGCCGGCCGGCGGCGCCGACCCCGAGCGCCTGGCCCAGTGCAACGGCGACCTGGCTCATGGCTGGTCCGACCAGCACCGGGCGTGGAACGGCGGCAGGATGGACTCCTGGGTCGCCGCCAAGGGCAACGTCCGCACGCTCGGGTACCTCACCCGCCAGGACATCCCGTTCCACTACGCGCTCGCCGAGAACTGGACCATCTGCGACGCCTACTTCTGTTCCGTCCTCAGCGCCACCGGCCCCAACCGCACCTACCACTGGTCCGGTCAGATCGACCCGGACGGCGCGGCGGGCGGCCCGGCGAACGACGGCGGCGACGAGAAGGGCCTGCGCTGGCAGACCTACGCCGAGGCGCTGGAGGGCGCCGGCGTGAGCTGGAAGGTCTACCAGAACGCGGCCGACAACTACGGCGACAACGCCCTGGCCTACTTCACCGCGTTCAGCTCCGCCCCGGCCGGCAGCCCGCTCGCGGTCAAGGGCATGGGCTCCGTCCCCAGGGCGACCGGCCGGACCCCGGACGACATCGTCGCCGCGCTCAGGGCCGACGCGCTGAACGGCACGCTCCCGCAGGTCTCCTGGATCGTCCCCGACCAGGGCTCCTCCGAGCACCCCTACTCGACCCCCCAGGACGGCGCGCACTTCGTCCACAACGTGATCGACGCCCTGGCCGCCGCCCCGGACGTCTTCAACTCCACCGTCCTCTTCCTCAACTACGACGAGAACGACGGCTTCTTCGACCACGTCCCGCCGCCCGCCGCGCCGGCCGGCACCCCGGGCGAGTTCTACGGCGGGACCAACATCGGCCTCGGCTTCCGCGTCCCGATGATCGCCATCTCGCCCTGGACCCGCGGCGGCTGGGTCAACTCCGAGGTCTTCGACCACACCTCGGTGCTGCGCTTCCTGGAGAAGTGGACGGCCGCCATCGGCAAGCCGGCCACCTGCCCCAACATCACCGACTGGCGCCGCCGGGTCTGCGGCGACCTCACCAGCGCCTTCGACTTCGCCAACCCGGTCTACGGCCTGCCCGCCCTGCCCAACACCGACGCGGTGATCGGCATGTCGAGCTGCGGACCGCTGCCCAACCCGGCGCCGGTCGACAACAAGCTGCCCGTCCAGGAGCCCGGCACCCGCCCGGCCCGCGCCCTGCCGTACCAGCCGAACGCCAACCTGGACCGCCTGGAGTTCGGCTCCGCCGGGGCGATCAAGGTCTGGCTGAAGATGGCCAACGAGGGCGCGGTCGCCCAGAAGTCGGCGCACTTCGCGGCCTACGCCAACGCCTACCGCAGCGGCGGGCCCTGGCAGTACACCGTCGACCCGGGCGGCAACCAGAGCGACTTCTTCAACTGCGGCACCGGCTTCGGCGGCGGCCCGTACGACCTCTCGGTGGTCGGCCCCAACCGCTTCCTGCGCCGCTTCAGGGGCGATGCCACCAAGGCGGGCAAGAACGCGGCGGTCACCGCCTCGTACGCGGTCGAGCCGGGTACCGGGAAGCCGGCGCTCTACGTCAAGCTCGCCAACACCGGCACCACGGCGCTGACCTTCACCATCACCTCGAACAACTACCGCACGGACGGCCCCTGGACGTACCAGGTGCCGGCCGGCGGCAGCGTGAGCGACTTCTTCAACGTGGTCGCCTACACCAACGGCTGGTACGACTTCACCGTCACGGTGACCGCGGACAGCTCCTGGTCGCAGCGGTTCACCGGCCACCTGGAGACCGGCACGGCCAGCGTCAGCGGCTGATCCCCGGGCGCTGGACCCAGCCACCGGATCCAGCCGCCCGATCCAGCCGCCGGACTCGGCGGCCCCCGGGAGGACGACGGTCGGTGATCCCCCGGGGGCCGTCCGCACGCGGGCTCCCGGGGGCCGGGGCCCGGGCGGCCCGCCAGCGGATGCGCCCGCCGGACACCGGTGTGAGAGTGGGGGCAGCCCGGAAGTCGTCCGGAGGAGGAGTCATGGGCATCTTCGACAGGTTCCGCCACAAGGCGCACGACGCCGCCGGGGAGGCCAGGTCCTCCTCACTCGGCGGGAGCCACGAACAGGACACCACCGCGATGACGGACCCCGCCCAGCGGGCCGCGCTCGCCCACGACGAGGCCGCCGACGCGTTCGGCGCCGAGACCGAACGGGCCCGCCGGGTCGGCGAGGCCCGGCAGACCCCCCGGGTCACCGAACGGGAGGCCGAGGAGCGGGCCCGCGAGGACATGACGGCCGAGGGCGATCCCTGGGACTGACCGCCGACCGCCGACCGCTGATCGCCGACTGCTGACTGCCGACCGCTGATCGCAACGCGCCGTAGGGACGCGCCCGCCGGGCGCGTCCCTACGGCGTTCCCGGGCCCCGGTCAGTGCCCGCGCGGCGGCAGCGGCGGCCGCCGCAGGTTCGGCCGCGGGGTGTCGTCCGGCGGCGGGACGGCGGCCGGCGCGTCCTCCAGCAGGTCCAGCGCCAGCCGGACGGCCGTGACCAGCTCGGGGTGCTGCCCCCGGGCCCAGTCCTGCGGGGTGCGCAGCACGTGCACGTCCGGCTCCACGCCGTGGTTCTCCACCGACCAGCCGAGCCCGCCGGTGAACCAGGAGGCGTTCTTCGGCACCGAGATCTGCGTCCCGTCGCCGAGCGTGTGCCGCCCGGTCATGCCGACCACCCCGCCCCAGGTGCGGTTGCCGACCACCGGGCCGAGCCGCAGCAGCTTGATCGCGGCGATGATGACGTCGCCGTCCGAGCTGGTGGCCTCGTCGGCCAGGGCCACGATCGGTCCGCGCGGCGCGTTGCGCGGCCAGCGCACCGGCTGGCGCCCCCGGCTGAAGTCCCAGGCCAGCACCGGCCGGGTGAGCTTCTCCAGGACCAGCTCGGAGACGTTGCCGCCGGCGTTGCCGCGGACGTCCAGGACCAGCGCGGGCTTGTCCAGCTCCCGGCGGAGGTCCCGGTTGAACTGGGCCCAGCCCGAGCCGCCGAGGTCCGGGATGTGCAGGTAGCCGCACCGGCCGTCGCTGAACTCCCGGACCAGGGAGCGGCGCTTGGCCACCCAGTCCTGGTAGCGGATGGGCCGCTCGTCGGTCAGCGGGGTGACGGTGATCCGGCGGATCCCGGTGCCCCGGCCGTCCGGATCCTGCCGGCCGCGCAGGGTCAGTTCGACGCTGGTGCCGCCGGTGCCGGCCAGCAGCGGGGCCGGACCGCGCACCCGGTCCACCGGGCGACCGGCCACCGCCAGCAGCTCGTCGCCGTCCCGGACGCCCTGGGAGGCCAGCGGGGCCCGGGCACGCGGGTCGGAGGACTCGCCGGGCAGGATGCGGTCGACCAGCCAGCGGCCGTCGGCGGCGTGGCGGGCGTTGGCGCCGAGCAGGCCGAGCGGCTGCTGCACCGGTGAGGGCCCCTCGCCGCGCCGGGACGGCGTGACGTACGCGTGCGAGGTGCCCAGCTCGCCGAGCAGTTCGCGGAGCAGGTCGGCGAAGTCGTCCGGCCCGGCGATCCGCTCCAGCAGCGGCTCGTACTGGGCGACCAGCGCGGGCCAGTCCAGCCCGGACATCCCGGCGTCCCAGAACTGGTCCCGGACGATCCGGGCCGCCTCGTGGTACGCCTGGCGCCACTCGGCGGCCGGACGCACGGTGTGGGTGATCCGCCGCAGGTCCACCGTGGTGCCGGCGGACGGCGCGGTGACCGGGACGATCCGCAGGGTGCCGCCCGAGTAGACCGCGACCGAGCCGCCGTCGCCCGAGACGGCGTAGCCGTCCAGCTTGTCGGCCAGCGTGCTGCGGGTGCCCCGGGCCAGGTTGAAGTACTCCAGCGAGGGGCGGCCGGAGGTGTCGTCCGGGTTGGTGAAGGTCTGCCCGAGGGTGCCGGAGATCGGCCAGCGCAGCCAGACCAGCCCGCCCCGCACGGCGTCGGTCGCCGAGTACTTGGAGGCGATCACCGGGAACGGCAGCAGCCGCTCGCCGATGCCCTGCGGGTCCACGTGCACGGTGCCGTCCCCGCCGCCGTCGCCGCGCGGGGCGCCGTCCTCGGCGGGGGCGGCGAACGGGGACGGGGTGTCGGCGGTGAGCGGGACGAGGTAGGGGCGGCAGCCGAGCGGGAAGGAGAGGTCGCCGGTGTGCACGTCGTGCACCGGGTCGAAG
>NZ_JBEPAA010000074.1:0-40395 GCF_040298365.1 Kitasatospora sp. NPDC001603 | reverse complement strand
ATCAAGGCCGGGGATGTCAACATATCTGGCGTTGACTTTTGGCACGCTGTTGAGTTCTCAAGGAACGGACACTTCCTTCGGACCGCCTTCCAGCGAGCCCTCCGGGCGCTTCGTTCTTTCGTGTTTCCAGCTTACCAGATGCTTTCCGCTCCGTTTACCGGCGCTTCGTTCATCTGATTTGCTTTCCTTCGGCCTTTCGGCGATTCCGACTCTAGCAGATCGCTCTGCTTCGTCTTTCCGCGCTTCCGGCTTTCCAGAGGTTGTCGGATTATCGACCCGGGGGCCTCTCCGACCTGCTGAACTCTAGCCGAACCGCGCTTCACAAAGCGAATCCGGCCGCAACCGACTTAAACACGCACAACAATTCGAGCGGAGGCGCACCGAAACGCGACCCAGCCGGGAAGAGAGGTGTGAGCAAGAGGATTGGCCGCCCCGGGACCGTCCGCGCTATTGCGTGTCCGGTGCTCCCAGTCGAGCGACTAGGAAACACTACCCGCCCCTGGCGGCAGAGGCAAACCTCCCCGGCCGGCCCGGACCGGGGCTCGGCGGTCCGCCCGCCAGAGCCTGCCAGAGCCCCGGAGAGCCCCGGCATGCCGTCGGCGGCCCGGACGCCCGATGGCCGGATGTGACAGATCGCCGTCATTGCGGTCGTCCGGATGCTGCCGTGACGATGGATGCATGCCCACTCCACACCGTGTCGTCATCGCGGTCTTCCCCGATGTCGACCTGCTCGACGTCACCGGTCCGGCCGAGGTCTTCGCCCTGGCCAACCGGGAGACCGGCGGCCGGGCGGGCTACGAGATCCGGCTGGCCGGCCCCGACAGCGGGCCGGTCGTCACCTCGGCCGGGGTCCGCCTGGTCGCGGACCTCTCCTTCTCCGAGGTGGGCGCCGCAGTGGACACGCTGCTGGTGCCCGGCGCGGTGGAGCTGCGCCCCGACGGTCCGGTGGCCCGGGTCGACGAGGCCGTCGTGGAGTGGGTGAGGGAGACGGCACCGCACGCACGGCGGATCGCCTCGGTGTGTGTGGGAGCGCATCTGCTGGCGGCCGCCGGGCTGTTGGACGGGCGGCGGGCGACCACCCACTGGTCGACCGCGGCCCAGCTCGCCGCCGACCACCCGAAGGTCAGGGTCGACGCCGACCCGATCTTCGTCCGCTCGGGCCGGGTGTGGACCGGCGCGGGCATCAGCACCTGCATGGATCTGGCGCTCGCGCTGGTCGCCGAGGACCACGGCGAGGACCTGGCCCTGGCCGTGGCCCGACAGCTGGTGATGTATCTGCGGCGGCAGGGCGGCCAGAGCCAGTTCAGTGTGCCGCTGAGCCGGCCCGCCCCGGCCCGCAGGGACATCGACGAGTTGCGCGTCTTCATCACCGAGCATCTCGACGAGGACCTGTCGGCCCCCGCCCTGGCCGCGCGGATGTGCCTGAGCGAGCGCCATTTCGCCCGGGTCTTCCGCCAGGAGACCGGCACCAGCCCGGCCGCCTACGTGGAGGCGGCCCGGGTCGAGGCGGCCCGCCGCCTGCTGGAGACCACTGACCAACCACTGGAGCAGATCGCGGCGGGCATCGGGATGGGCTCGGTGGAAACGCTGCACCGCGCGTTCCGCAAGCAGATCAGCACCACCCCGGCCTCCTACCGTCGCCGTTTCCGCACCACGTCCTGATCGCACGAAGTCCTGGTCGCACCGGCGTCCTGGTCGCACCGGTCTCGTCGCCCCTGCGTCGGGATCACCGGACGCCCTGACCGCTCCCTCCCCCGGCCGCCGCGGCACGCGAGTCGTCGCGACCGAGGCTCCGCCATGCCTGATTCCCGGCACCGGCACGGATACGGGCCGCCCGAATCCGCCCTTGTCCACCCCTTCTCACGTCCAACCCGTTCCGGTCCGACGTCGCACCTTCCGGTCCGGCTTCCGGTCCGGCTTCCGACCGATCCGTCATCCGCCCGAAAGGACACCTCCAGCCATGTCTGCCTCCACCACCCTGCGTGACGTCATCGGCCTCGACAACACGCCGCCGCGCCTCGGCGAGAGCACCCTGATCATGATCGACTTCCAGAACACCTACCGCGGTGGCGTGATGGCGCTCGACGGCGTCGAGCCCGCCCTGGCCGCCGGGGCCCGTCTGCTCGCCGCCGCCCGCGCGGCCGGCACGCCGGTCGTCCACATCGTCAACGACGGCGGCGAGGGCACCCCTTATGACATCCGCGCCGAGATCGGTGCGATCAGCCCCGAGGTGGCACCGGTCGACGGCGAGCCGGTCGTCGTCAAGCAGTTCCCCAACGCCTTCCACCAGACGGAGCTGGAGAAGACACTGCGCGACCTGGGCTCCGGACTCGACCTGGTGCTGGCCGGGTTCATGACCCACATGTGCGTCACCTTCACCGCCCAGGGGGCGTTCAACCTCGGCTACCGGCCCGCCGTCGTCGCCGAGGCGACCGCCACCCGCTCGCTGGCCGCGTCCGAGGGCGGCCTCGTGCCCGCCGCCGGACTGCAGGCGGCGAGCCTGACCACGATCACCGACCTCTTCGGCATCGTGGTCCCCACCGTCGACCAGCTCGCCGGCTGACACGTCGGCGCTGCCGACCCGGGACCCGCCGGGCCGACGGTCGGCAGCGCCCCTGTTCCGCTCGGGGTCGGGACAGGGGCCGGGTCCGCCCCGGGCCCACACAGCTGCGCGGTGTCGGCCCGGCCACCACCGTGCTGCCGCGACGGCCCGCAGCGGAGTCGCCCGGGCGCCGGGCGCATCCGGGGGCCGACGGGGGCCGGAGTCAACCCGGTCGGGGCTCGGTCCGAGCTCTGCTAATGTTGGCGGGCAACATCAGCGCGGGCCTATAGCTCAGACGGTTAGAGCGCTTCCCTGATAAGGAAGAGGCCACAGGTTCAAGTCCTGTTAGGCCCACCGCTGGAACCCCCGGACGTCTGTCGTCCGGGGGTTCTTCTTTGCCCGTCGCGCTGCCTCTTCCCGGGCACGGCCTTCCGCCCCGGGCACCGCGTCCGCGTCCCGCCCGGGGCTCGGCGTGCCCACCGGCCCCGGGCGGTGTCGGACCGCCGGAGGGCGTGGGTCGACCGCCCTGCGGGGTGGGTCAGGAGAGCAGGCCGTTGTAGTCCGGCAGCTTGAAGGTGCGCTCGGCGTGGCCGCCGTCCAGGTCGGTCCAGTTGTTGCCGACGCTGGCGATGATCGTGTAGCCCTCGTTCTCGACCTCGACCCGCTCGTCCGTCTTGTACTGCTGGACCGGCTTGAACAGGTCGCACAGGTCGCGCCCGTGCAGCTCGTCCACGGTGTAGCCGGCCGCGGCCAGGCTGTGCCGGGTGATCGGGTCGATGAAGTCCACCCGCGCGGTGACGAAGATGATCGCGACCCCCCGGCTGTGGGCGTACTGCGCCAACTCCACGACGGGCGCGATGCCCGACATCGCGAACGGGTGGAAGTGCGTGGCGAGCGTGGTGTTGTCGATGTCGAACACGATCGCGGGCTTCTCGCCGGTGGGCGTGGCCGTGCGCTGCTCGACGTACGCGCGGGCGGGCGCGATCGCGGCGCCGACGTCGGCCAGCCACTGCGCCTCGGTCACCGCACCGCTGCTCGCGGCGGCGGCGGCGACGGCCGGGGCCTTGACCGGAGCAACCGGGGCCGCCGGGGCCTTCGGGGCCGCGACCGCCGGGGTGGCGAGACCGGCGGTGATCGCGGCCGTGAGGGCCGCTGCGGCAACGAGCCGTGCCTTGATGCTCATATCGGGGAGGTGGCCTTTCGTCTGTGGGGGTCGTCGGTCGGCGCGGCGGTGGGGGTCGGTCGGTGGCGCGAGTCGCGACGACGTTGTGACCGGGCGGAGCGGGCCCCCCTCGGACGAGGTCCTCGCTCGACGGGGCCGCCGCGGGCGCCGGTCGACGGAGGGTCGAGGGCATGCCGAACGGCCGGCTGTCGGCAGGAGTCGCCACCGGGGGGCCGAGCGCCTTCCGTCCGGCGGGAACCGGGCGGGAGGGGGCCGAAGTCGCCGCCGACCGGGTCCGTGCAGCCGGGTCGCCCCGCGCGGCCGGGCCCGACGTCCCATGAGGGGGCGTCAGGCGCGGTCCACCGGAAGGTCCCTGGACCCGGGGCAGTCGTTCCGCCCGGGCGAGAACGTACACCAGCCGAGGGGGCGAGCCAATACCCGCGGGTAACAAAGAATCGGCGGGCGGGCGAACATCAATCGGCGGGGCTCCGGACCCCGACGGCACGCCGCACGATCCGGCCCCGTACGACGCGCCGCCACCGGACGCTGCGGGGCCGCCACCGCCGGACGCCGGGGGCCGTCGCCGGCCTCGGCCGACCCGTCGGCGCGACCGTCGGCACGCCCGTCACCGCCGGCCCGGAGCGCCGCCGAGGATCGCGGTGAGGCCGTACTCGAAGCGCTCGTCGAAGGAGTCGGCGGCGAGGTGGCCGAGGACGCGCCGGAGGGCGGGGTGGGCCGTCTCCGAGAGCGCGTCGGCCAGCCGGTCGCCCAGCGGGCGGCGCGCGGCGGCCTGCTCCTCCTGGGTGAGGCCGAGGGTGAAGTAGATGACCGACCAGGTCGTCCAGGCCGCCCCGCGTTCGTCCCGTCCGTCGTCCAGGAGCGCGCCGACCAGGGCGTCGGCGAGGCCCAGGGTGTGCGGCTCGGCGGCATAGGTGCCGACGACGAGCGCGGCGCCGTCGCGGTGGGCCAGCAGGGCGCGGCGGTAGCGGCGGACCAGCTCCCGGGCGCGGGCGTCCGGCGCGGCGGGCAGGTCGCCGAGGGAGATCTCCCCGATCACGGCGTCCGCCATCAGCTCCAGCATCCGGGCCTTGGTCTTCACGTGCCACAGCACGGTGTTCATCCGCACGCCGAGCCGTTCGGCGACCGCGCGGGTGGACAGGGCGTCCAGGCCGGTCTCGTCCAGCAGCTCCAGGGCGGCCCGGATGACGGTGCCGGGGTCGAGGCGTCCGGCCGCTTGCGCATTGGTCATTGACCTAGTTTACTGCGACCAGTTGATGGTCAGTGACCAAGAGAGGTGGACCCATGACCGAGCAGCACGTCGTCATCGCCGGAGGCGGCCCCGTCGGGCTCTGGCTCGCCGCCGAACTGCGGCTGGGCGGGACCGCCGTCACCGTCGTCGAGGAGCGCACCGCGATCGACGAGCGCTCCAAGGCGCTCACCGTCCACCCCCGCACCATCGAGGTGCTGGCCTCCCGAGGGGTGCACACGGCCTTCCTCGCCGAAGGCCTCCGGATCCCGAACGGGCACTTCGCGATGCTCGACACCCGGCTCGACTTCCGGGGCCTGGACACCCCGTTCCCGTTCACCCTCGCCCTGCCCCAGGCCCGCACCGAAGAACTGCTCCAGGAGCACGCACTGCGCCTGGGCGCACGGATCGTCCGCGGGCACCGCGTCACCGGATTCACCGCTCACGACCGGTCGGTGACCGTCCACGTGGAGGGGCCGCGGGGCCCGTACGAGGCGGAGGCCGCCTACCTGGTCGGCTGCGACGGGACCCGCAGCACCGTCCGGCAGGCCGCCGGGATCGACTTCCCCGGCACGCCCTCCACCGTGCTATGCCGGCTCGGCGACGTCACGCTCGACCGCCCGCCGCGACCGGGCTTCGGCCTCCACACCCTCCAGGGCGCGGTGATGGTCGCACCGCTGCCCGGCGGGCGGTTCCGCGTGCTCGGCATCGACCCGGACAGCCTCACCACGGAGTGGCCCGGCGACCTCACGATGGACGAGTTCCGGGCGAAGACCGTCGCCGTGACCGGGGACGACTTCGGCATGCGGGACCCCTCGTGGCTCTCCCGGTTCGGCAACGCCGGCCGGCTGGCCGCCGAGTACCGGCGCGGGCGCGTCCTGCTCGCGGGCGACGCCGCCCATCAGCACTACCCGGCGGGCGGCGTCGGCATGAACGTCGGCATCCAGGACGCGCACAACCTCGGCTGGAAGCTGAACGCGACGCTGAACGGCTGGGCGCCGGAGGGCCTGCTCGACACCTACCACGCCGAACGTCACCCGGTCGGCGCACAGCTACTGGAACACAGCCGCGCCCAGACCGCCCTGATGACCGCCTTCACACCCGAGGGACTCGACCTGCGCGCCCTGCTGAGCGGGCTGATCGCCACCCAGCCCGCCTTCGGCCGCGCGCTGGCCGAACGGCTCACCGGGCTCGCCGTCGCCTACCCCGCCCAGGACCCGGCGGCCCACCCGCTCACCGGCACCCGCGCACCCGACCTCGCCCTCGCCGGTTCGGAGGCGGGCCTGTTCGCCCTGCTGGACCCGACCGCGTACCTGCTGCTCGACCTGACGCCCGACGGCGCCCTCGGCGACCGCGCCCGGCCCGGGCTCGCCGTCCGCTCCGCCGTCCTCGACGGGCCCCCGGCCGCGTGGGCCGGCGTGCGCGCGGCGCTGGTCCGCCCCGACGGGCACGTCGCCTGGGCGGGCACCGACCGGGACGACGCCGAGCTCTCCGCCGCGCTGGACGGGGCGCTCGCGACCGTACTTCTCCGGGCCGCCTCCGATCGGGGGCGGCGGGTCTCGGCCCCATAGACGCCGGGTCTCGGGCCGATGGGCGGCCGGAGGCGGGCCCGCGGGCGGCCGATCTCGGGCCCGAAGGCGGCCGGGGGCGGACGGTCTCGGCCGTGCGAGCCACCGGGCCCCCGAAGGGGTGAATCGGATAGAACGGTATAAATCGCTCAAAACGTGAATCAGGTGTCGCATGTCGGGTAGAACACCCGTGCGGCGTTCGCCCGGCCTACGCCGCTCCGCACCCTGCCGGGTGCCACCGGAACCTCCGGCCCAATCCGGCCCCCGGTTCCGGAGGGAAAGAGACCCGGGGTCGGCGCACGTCACGCGCCGCCGCCGGGCGTTCACCCGATGCCCTGGAGATACCCGTGTCCACCACCCTGGAGAACGTTCCCCGAGCCCCCGTACCCGCCGGCCTGCCGGCCGACCTGCCACCCCGGCCGACCGAGGCCGAGTTGCGCTCGATGGGCAAGACCGAGGCCCGCGAACTGAGCGACGCGCTCTTCGACCGCCTGATCGCGCTGCCCCGGGAGTCGCACGCCTACAGCTACGTGCGCGGCACCGTCATCGAGCTGAACATGCCGCTGGTGCGCTTCATCGCCGCCCGCTTCCGGCACCGCGCCGAGGACATGGACGACATCCTGCAGGTCGGCACCATCGGCCTGATCAAGGCCGTCGACGGCTACGATCCCGGCCGCGGCGTCGAGTTCGTCACCTACGCGATCCCCACCATCACGGGCGAGATCAAGCGCTTCTTCCGCGACACCTCCTGGCCCGTGCGCGTACCGCGCAGCATGCAGGAGCTCTACCTCACCGTCGCCCGCGGCTCCGACCGCCTCGAACAGCGGCTCGGCCGCCTCCCCCAGCCCGAGGAGATCGCCGAGGACCTCCACCTCACCGTGGACCAGGCCACCGAGGGGCTCGTCGCCGGCCGCGTGTACCGGCCGGACTCCCTCGACGCCCAGCGCGACCAGGACACCGACGAGACCGGCAGCGCCATCCTCGACCGCATCGGCACCTGCGACCCCGGCATCGAACTCGCCGATTTCCGCACGGCCGTCCGGCCGCTGCTGGCCCAGCTGCCCGCCCGTGAACAGACCGTCCTGAAGCTCCGGTTCTGGGACGGCTGCACCCAGTCCCAGATCGCCGAACGCATCGGCGTCTCCCAGATGCACGTCTCCCGGCTGCTCACCACCACCCTGGCCCGGCTGCGCGAGCAGCTCGACGACCAGGACGCCCCCGGCTGGGACGACCTCCCGCACGAGCCCCACCCGGACTGACCCGGACTGATCCGGCCGGCGCCGCCGGGCGTCGAGGCGGCCCGCCCCTCGTGTGGGGCGGGCCGCCTCAGCGCGCCCGATCGGGACGGACCACGGTCAGGACGGACCGGCGGCCCCGGCCGTCACCCGCAGGGCGACGTCGATGCCCCGCAGGAAGTGGTCGAGGTCGCCGGGATTGCGGGAGGTGACCAGTCGCCAGCCGTTGGCGTCGTCCGTGACCAGCGGTTCGTCGAGCCAGGTCGCGCCGGCGTTGGCGAGGTCGGTGCGCAGCGACGGGTACGAGGTGAGCCGCTTGCCGAACGCCACCCCGGCCTCGGCGAGCAGCCAGGGCCCGTGGCAGATGGCGGCGACCGGGCGGCCGGAGGTGGTGAAGGCGAGCACCGCGTCGACCGCCTTCCGGTGGAGTCGGAGGGTGTCCGCGTTGATGGTCCCGCCGGGGATGAGCAGCAGGTCGTAGTCGGCGGGGTCGACCTCGTCGAGGGTGTGGGTCGGGCGCACCCGCTCCCCCGGCTCCTCGTCCCCGACGAGCGTGCGGATGTCGTCCGTGGTGGGGGCGGCGATGTCGACCCGCACGCCGTCGTCGCGCAGGTGCTGGGCGGGGACGAGGAGTTCGTCCTGTTCGACCCCGTAGTTCGTCACGATCGCGAGGACCTTGGTGTCGCTGGTCATCGTTCCTCCTGAAGGTCGCGATTGGGTGGGCGGAGACGTTCCTCGGGGCTCGGCCGTTCGGTGGGCGGGCGCAGCCCGTGGGCGGGGGCGGCGGCCGCCGGCACCCCTCCGCGCCCCGGGAGCCGGCGGGTACCCGGCTTCGCGCCCGGCATGCCGGATTGGTGGCGTCCGGTTCGGGCAGCCGCGCGGCATCGGCAGGCGGGTGGCGCCCGCCCCGGACCACCGGGAGGCAGTGGTGAGCATCGGACGACGGTCCTGGGCCCTGGCGGTGCAGAACCGGTCCGGCCGGGAGCAGGACGCGCGGGAGCGGGACGGGCGGGAGCGGGACGCGCGGGACGGTGCGGGTGGTGCGGGTGGCCTGCGACGGCGCCCGACGGACGGCACAGGCCCACCGGCCGGAGGCCCGCGTCGACCGACGGTGTCGGGTTCCCGGCGCCGTCGGTCACGGCACCGTCGGTCGCCACACCGTCGATCACGGCAGCGCGTACGCCTGGAGGCAGGGGTGCCGGCCGCTGCCGGCCGGCGCCGTGAGGACGGTGGCCACGCCGCCGGTGATCTCCACCCGCAGGCTCCCGTCCGCGCTCTCCCAGACCGGTTCGCCGTCGGGGCCCGTCGCGTCGGTCGCGTGGACGACGACGGTGGTGGGCGGGGCGTGGCCGCCGACCGGGCCGGGCAGTGTCACCGCGTAACGGCGTTCGAGGCTTCGCATGGCGGGCTCCTGCTCCCCACCCCCGGCTGACCGGCCCTTACCCGACCCGCGGCACGCGGCCGGGGCGGGCACGATCGCCCGGCACCACGGCCGACGCCGACGGGCCGGCGATCCGGTCGGGACCGCCGTCCGGACCTCCGGGCCTTCCGGAACTCCTCCGGTACCCGGGCGGGTCCCCCGTAGCGGCCCGCCCAAACGCCGTCGACGGCGGTACACCCGGCGGTGTGGACCCGACCGCGTGTCGTTTCACCGGCGGCCGGATTCGGGTTTGGCGGAGCGGTGCCCGGCAAGCCGCCCGGTATGGATGCCTCAGCTCTGCACCTGCACCCGTGGTCCCGCCGACTGCGCCGGGCGCTGGACGCCCCGGCGCACTGGGAGTTCCTCGACGCCCCGGCCTCCTCGCTCGCCGACGCCGTGGAGTCCGTCCCGCTCGGGCCGTCCCGCGACGCCCTGCACGGGGTGTGGCTCGGCCACCCGCTCCACCCCGTGCTGGTCCAGCTCCCGATCGGCTGCTGGATGTCCGCGGGCCTGCTGGACTTCACCCCGGGCGGCCGCCGGGCGGCCGGCACCCTGGTGGCGGCCGGGCTGCTGACCGCCGGGCCGGCCGCGCTCGCCGGCTGGGTGGACTGGGCGCGACTCGACCCGCCGCGCCGGCGCACCGGCCTGGTGCACGCGCTGTCCAACACCACCGGTGTGCTGCTGTACGCCGGATCGCTGCTGGCCCGCTGCCGGGGGCACCACGCCCGCGGCCGGCTGCTCGGCCTGGCCGGGCTGACCGCCGTCTCGGTCGGCGGGGCGCTCGGCGGGCACCTCTCCTACCGGCTGGCCGCCGGGCCCGACCGGTCCGCCGCGGTGCCCCGGCTGGCGCCGCCCGACTGGGTCGGCCTCGGACCGGTCGACGACTTCCCCGACGGCGAGCCCGTCCGCCGGACGGCGGGCGAACTGACCGTGGTCGTGGTCCACCAGGGCGAGCGCTACCACGTGCTCGCCGAGCGCTGCGCCCACCTGTCCGGGCCGCTGTCCGCCGGGACGGTGGTGGACGGCTGCCTGCACTGCCCCTGGCACGGCAGCGAGTTCCGGCTGCGCGACGGCGAGGTGGTGCGCGGCCCGGCCACCGCGCCCCAGCCGGTCCTGGAGACCAGGGTGCTCTCGGGCCACCTGGAGGTACGGCTGCCGGGAGCCGGCTGACGTCCGGGCCCGCCGAACCCCGTTCGGCCCCGTGTCCCCGGGCGCAGCCCGGGTAGGCGGTGCCGAGGAAGACGATCCCGAACGATCGAATCGAGCCCAGGAGCAGCCCTATGGGGACACCCCCGAACGACCCCGTACCGCCCAGTCCCACCCCGGCCCCGGGCCCCGGGCCCGGCCCGCAGCCCGGCCCCCTGCCCGGTCCGGTCCCCGGCCCGGGCGGGCCGGACCCGGTACCGCCCGCACCGCCCCGGCCCGGACCGGACCCGCAGCCGACACCCGCCCCGGGACCGGATCCGCACCCCCGCCCCGGCCCCCTCCCGGGCCCGGGCCCGGCACCGGAACCCGTCTTCTGACGGGTCTCGTCATGCGGGCCCGCCCGCGGGCCCGGGATCGGCGAGCGCTCCCCGGCGGCGGCCGACGCCGGGGAGACCCTGCGTCGAGGCGCTCCCGGAGGCCGGTCGCGGTCAGGCCCCGCCCGCCTCTTCGGCGAGCTGCCGCAGCGTCCGTCCGCTGCGCACCGAGCGGGCCCGCCGGGGGTCGGGGGCGGGCCGGCCACCACCGCGACCGTGCCGCACCAGCAGCCAGGCCGCGCGCTCGCCGGCGCCGTCCTCGCGGAACCGGGTGAGTGCCCAGTCCCCGCGCAGCTTGCGGCCGGCCAGCCGGAACGACGCGTGACCGGCGTCGAGCGCCTCCGCGAACGGGAGTTCGTGGCCGCGCCGGTCCGTACTGCGGTTCTCGTATCCGCCCTCGTCCCAGATGATCACCGTGCCGCCGCCGTACTCGGCCTCGGCGATGACCCCCTCGAAGTCGCGGTACTCCATCGGGTGGTCCTCGGTCGGCATCGCCAGCCGCTTGTCGTGCGGGTCACCGGACGGCCCCTTGGGGACCGCCCAGGACTTGAGCACGCCGTCGACCTCCAGGCGGAAGTCGAAGTGCAGGGTGCGGGCGTCGTGGATCTGCACCACGAACCCGGGCCGCGCGCCCGGGGCGGCGCGGCCGCCGCCCTCGGGTTCGGCGGTCCTGTCGAAGTCGCGCTTGCGGTGGTAGTCCGACAGCGCGTCCGAGCCGCCCATCCCGTCCTCCCTCCGCCCCGTACGGCGCCTACCCACGCCCCCGCGCCCGACCCGCGCGCCCGCGCGGTTCCCGGTCCACCGGCCCTGGCACGGGCCCGGGCCGGGTGGGAGTAGCGGTCGCGCAACTTGCTGCCACGGGGCAGGGTGCCCGCGTACCGCCCGGTGGGGCCATGCTGGGGGGAGGGCTGTCGAGGGGGCGGCCGTCGGACGACCCGGGGAGGCGCGGCCATGGCCGTCGGGAGCACCGTGCGGGACCGCGGGGCGCCCGGGCCGGGGGCCGCCCGGCACCTGGTCCACTGTCCGCCGTCCTGGGACCACTGTCTGCTGGAGGCGCCGAGCCGCGGCGAGGAGCGGTTCCGGCTGATCGGGGAGGTCCCGGGGGCCGACGACGGGCCGGGCCACTTCCACGATCCGCTGCTGGTCGTCGAGGCGGTCCGGGAGACCGCCGAGTTCGTCGGACGGCAGTACTTCGGCGGGCCCCCGGACCGGCCCGGGTGGTTCCGCCGGTTCGGCCTCGACGTGACCGAGGTGGCCGCCTGGCGGGCCGGGCGCGGTCCGGCCCGGCTGACCGCCGAGCTGCGGGCCGCCCCGACCGCGACGGTCGACGGGGTACCGCGCGGCCTCGACCTCCGCCTGGAGGTGTCGCTCGACGACGTGCCGTGCGCGACGGGCACCGCGAGCCTGGCGTTCGACCCGCCCGGGCCGCCCCGCGAGCGGGCCGGGCGGTGGGCGGTGCGCGCCGCCCCCGGGGCGGCGGACGCCCCCGCCGACCCCGGTTCGGTCGGCCTCGCCTCGGCGGCGGACGTGGTGCTGAGCGAGCCCGCCTGGGACTCCCGCGGCCGGCTCGGCAGCTGGGTCCTCCCCCGTCAGCTCTCCGCGCCGCTGCTGCTGGAGGCGGTGCGGCAGGCCTCGGTGCTGGTCGCCGGGCGCGCCGGCGGGCTGGTCCCCGGGCGGACCCTGCCGGCCTCCTGCGACGTGCGCGTCCGCGGCCTCGCCGAGGCGGACCCGCCGGTGCACTGCACGGCCGTCGCCGGGCCGGTCGGGCGGGACACGGCGGGGCGGCCGGCCGTCCCGGTCACCCTGACGCTGACCCAGCACCGGCGGACCGTCGCCGAGGCACGCACCACCGTGGTGCAGGACTTCTGACCCGCCGCCGGCCGGCGGGCCGCCATCACCGCCGTCACCGTCGTCACCGCCGGGGACCCGGCGCACGAGAGCACAGCGAGTACGAGGGGTGGGCCCGGTGAGGTTCCGGATCCTGGGTCCGATGGAGATCGAGGGCGGCACGGGCCCGCACACACCGCGGGCGGCCAAGCTGCGGGTGGTCCTCGGCACCCTGCTGGTCCACGGCGACCGGGTGGTCTCGGTCGACAGCCTGGTCGCCGAGCTGTGGCGGGACGAGCCGCCCCGCACGGCCACCGCCACCGTGCACGTCTACGTCTCGCAGCTGCGCAAGCTGCTGCACGCCGCCGACCCCGACCGGGGCCGGGAGCTGCTGCGCACCCAGTCCCCGGGCTACCGGCTCAGCGTCCCGCCGGACCGGCTCGACCTGTCCGAGTTCGAGCGGCTGCACCGGCGCGGCCGGGAGGCGCTCGCCGCCGGCCGCCACCGCGCCGCCGCCGACCTCCAGCGCCGGGCCCTCGCGCTCCGGCGCGGCCCGCTGCTCTCCGACACCCCGCACGGGCCGCTGCTCGAAGGGGCCGCCGCCCGGCTCGCCGAGGCCGGCGTCGCCGCCCTGGACCAGCGGATCCGGGCCGACCTCGAACTCGGACGGCACCACGAACTGATCGCCGAACTACGGTCGCTGGCCGCCGAACACCCGTTGCGGGAGGAACTGCACGGCCACCTGATCCTGGCCCTGTACCGGGCCGGGCGGCAGGCCGAGGCGCTGGAGGCCTTCGCCGAGCTGCGCCGGACGCTGGTCGCGGAGCTGGCGATCGAACCCGCGCCGCCGCTGCAACGCCTGCACCGGCGGATCCTGGCGGGCGATCCCGGGCTGCTGCGCACGGCGGGCGGCGGGCGGACCGTCGCCGTGGCCGTCCGGGCCGGGCACGAGAGGGCGATGCCGCCCGCCGACCCGGTCTTCGCGGGCCGCGGCACGGCCCTCGCCCAGGTCGAGGAGCTGCTGCGGAACGCCCCGGCCGGATCGTTCGTCGCGGTCGCCGGTCAGCCGGGGGTCGGCAAGACCGCGTTCGCCCTGGAGGCCGCCCGCCGCAGTGACCCGTCCTTCCCCGACGGCCGGCTCTTCCTGGACCTCCACCCCGAACGAGGGCGGCCGTTGCGCGCCACCGAGGCGATGTCCACCCTGCTGCGACGGCGCGGGGTACGGCCGGCGAAGGGCGCCGGGGCGGGCGAGCTCCGCGCCGCCTGGCAGGCCCAGCTGGCCGGTCGTCAACTCCTGCTGGTCCTCGACAACGCCGACTCCGAGGCGCAGCTGCGCCCGCTGCTGCCGACCACCGGCGGGAGCAGCGCGATCGTCACCGCCCGCCGGCTGCCCGCCGGGCTCGGCGGCATCCGGCCGGTGCTGCTGGACACCCTCGACCCCGAGGAGGCGCGGCTGCTGTTCGCGGCGGCCGCCGGCCCGGAGCGGGAGGCGGCCGAGCCCGCCGCCGTCCGCGAACTGCTGGAGCTGTGCGGGCGGCTGCCGCTGGCCGTCCGGGTCGCCGCCGCCCAGCTGACGGCGCGCCCGCACTGGAAGGTCGCCTGCCTGGTGGACCGGCTGCGGGACGAACGGTACCGGCTCGGCGAGCTGCGGATCGGCGAACTCGACGTCCGGGAGCCGCTGTTGCGGGCCTACCGGGACGCCCGGCCGGAGTTGCGGCAGGCCTTCCGGCTGCTCGGGCTGCTACCGGCCGGCCGGTTCGACCGCGCGACGGCCGCTGCGGTGCTGGGCCGCTCCCCCGCCGAGACCGCTCGCCTGCTGGACGGGCTGCTCGACGACCGGCTGCTGGCCGCCGACCGGACCGGCCACCACCTCCCCGAGCTGCTGCGGGTCCTGGCCGTCGAACGGCTCACCGAGGAGGAGGACCCCCAGGACACCGGGGACGCGATCGAGCGGCTCTGTGCGGAGCACGCGCGCGCGGCCGAGCGGGTCACCGCCGTGCTGACGCACGCCCGGCCCACCGGGGAGGAGCCGCACGATCCCGCCGGCTGGTTCACCCGTGAGCGGGAGGCGCTCGTCCGCGCCGTCCGGCAGGCCCACCGGGCGGGGCGGCCGGCCGCCGTCCTCCGGCTGGTGGCTGCGCTGGACGGCCACCTGGAGACGCACGCCGCCTGGGACGCCTGGGCCGAGACGCACGCGCTCGCCCTGGACGCGGCCCGGCGCTGCGGCGACCGCGGGGCCGAGGCCCGGACGCTCCGCTCGCTCGGCGATCTCGCCTGGCAGCAACGGCGCCCGGAGGAGGCCGGGGAGTACTACGGGCTGGCCCGCCGGGTCGCCGAGGAGTCCGGTCACCGGGCCGAGCTGAGCCGGGCCCTGGTCGGCCTGGCCGAACTGCGGATGGACGCCGGGGACGGCGCCGACGCCGACGCCCTGCTCGCCTCCGCCCACGCCACCGCGCTCGCCGACGGCTCCGGACCGGCCGACCCGCGGGCCCGGTTCGACGTGCTGCGCGCCCTCGGACTCCACGCGCTCGCGGCCGGTGACCACGCCCGGGCACACGCCCGCTTCACCGACTGCCTGGACCTCGCCCGCACCCTCCACGACCGCCGGCTGGAGTCCTTCGCCCAACGCGCCCTGCGCACCGCCCGGCCCGGCCCGGACGATCACCTGGAGGTCCGCCCCGGCGTCTGGCGCCTGCCCGCCCCCGGCCGCCGGGCCGAGTCGGCGGGGTAGCCGAACGGGTAGCCGAAGGACGGGCGGCCCGGCGGGGTGGGCCGGCCGGTCCGAGAGCGGGCGAGGACGGCCAGGCGGTCGAGTGAGAACGACCCCGGGAACGAGGGGCATCGGAGAGCCGACCGCCGGGACCGGGCCGAGTGCCCCGGCGGCGGGCGGGCGAGATCACACGTCGGCCGGGCCGGTCAGGGTGCGGCCAGGCGCGTGGCCAGGGTGGCGAGTTCGGTGCGCCAGGCGGTGGTCAGCGGGGCTGCGGCGACGACCCGCCGGGTGCGGTCGAGGAGGTGGCCGATGGTGCGCTCGGCGCGGTCCGGGTCCTCGCCGCCCAGCAGCAGCTCCCGCAGCAGGTCGCCGTACCAGTCGCGGTCCCCGCTGCCGCTGACGAAGCCGCGCACCCGCCAGGCGGCGTGCAGCAGGCGGGCGTAGTCCTGGTACACCACCGCCAGGTCGCCGCGGCCCGCCAGCACGGCGCCCATCAGCAGCGGGTGCTGGAGCGCGTACCAGCCGGTGCCGCAGCCTCGGGCGCAGCCCGCGAGGCAGTCGGCCGGCCACGGGTCGGCGAGGTAGCGGCTGGACAGCTCGGAATCGACGTAACTGCCCCCCAGCCGGCCGATCCGCAGGTCGTGCCAGACCTGCCGGGCGGCATCCGGCAGGCCCGCGGCGAGCCGGTCGGCGAGGGCCGTCGCGAGGTCCCCGATCAGGGAGGCCATGCCGACGCCGAACCCCTGGGCGTCACCGCACCAGCCGTTGCGCTCGTGCTCGGCCGCGTGCCGGACGTGCAGGGTCGGCGCACCCTGCCGGAGCGGGGCGTTCTCCCGGGCGTCCCGGCGGATCAGGTAGCAGGTGTCGAGGAGTTCGAGGGCCGCCGCCGCGTCGACGGCGGGGCCGCCCGCCGGATCGCCGCCCGCCGCGAGGTAGCCGGTGAGCAGCACGGTCGGCCGGATCCGCTCGCCACCGGCGGCGACCAGGTCGGCCAGCGCCTCCACCATGCCCGCGGCCGGCGGGTCGACGGCCCGGCAGCGAGCGTGCTCGGCATGGAGCTGACCCCGCAGCCGCTCCTCGACCCGGGCCAGCATGCCGGTGCGCAGCACCTCGGGCAGGGCCGCGTCCGGCGGACCGGTGTGCGTCGTCATGGTGTCTCCGTGGGTAGGCGCGGCGTCGCACCGGGCCGGTCCGGCGGTCGGCCGGTCCGGCCGACGCCGCGGGCCCGGGGGGCTCCCGCCGCCGGTCCTCGCTGTTCACCGCGGTGCCGGACTCCCGTCACCCGGTCCGCCGGGCCGTCACACCCGGCCGCCCGAGCCGAGCAGGTGGAGTTCCGCGGGCAGTTCCCGCCGGCAGGTGATGTTGAGCTTGCGGTAGACCCGGGTGAGGTGCTGCTCGACCGTGCTGACGGTGATGTAGAGCTTCATCGCGATCTCGCGGTTGGTGTGGCCGTGCACCGCGAGCATCGCCACCCGCTTCTCCGAGTCGCTGAGCCTGGCGTGGAGTTCGGCGAAGTCGAGGCCCCCGCACCGGGTGTCCTCGGACGGCCCGCCGGGTCCGCCGGGGCCGGGGGTGATCTGCTCGCACAGGGCCTGGGCGCCGCACTCCTTGGCGAGTTGCCAGGCGCGGCGGCCGACCGTGCCGGCCCGGTTGGTGTCGCCGAGTTCCTTCAGCACCCGGGCGAAGTCGGCGAGCGTGCGGGCGAGTTCGTAGCGGTCCTCGGCCTCGTGCAGCTCGTCCACCGCGCGGGCGAGCAGCGCGTGCCGCTCGCGGGGCTCGCACAGGCCCGCCCGTACGCGCAGGGTGAGTCCGCAGATCCACGGGTGGGCGGCGTCCCGGTGGGCGAGCTGCTCGGCGATGAGCCGGGCGGCCTGCGGGACTTCGCCGAGCCGGATCAGTGCCTCGGCCGCGCCGCTGCGCCAGGGCATCAGCAGCGGCCGGTCCAGGCCCCAGCGCTTCAGGCTGCGGCCGATGTCGAGGAAGTCGCCGAGTGCGGCGTGGAAGCGGTGGGTGGCGAGGTGGTACTCGCCGCGGGCCCGCAGGTGGGCGAGGCCGTGGATGCTGCCGGTCAGGCCTTCGGGCAGCGGGCGGCCGAGTTCGCGGGCGGCGGTGTCGTGGCGGCCGGCGGCGGTGGCGGCCCGGATCAGGGTGGCCGCCACGCCCCCGGCGTAGACGCTGCCGCCGCGTTCGGGCAGCAAGGCCAGGGCGGCCTCGGCCCGCTGCTGGGCGCCCGCCAGGTCGCCCTGCCGGAGCAGGGCCTCGGCGTGCAGGGCGGTGAAGGTGGTCTGCCAGCCGGGTGCGCCGCGCCGGACGGCCTCCTCCAGGAACACCTGGCACCAGGGCAGGGCGCGGGCCGGGCCGTCGGTGGCGAGCAGCGCCCGGACGGCCTGCACGATCGGGGCGGCGGTGCCGTCGCCTAGCGTGGCGCCGCGCAGGAAGGTCTCGGCCGCGGCCCCGGCCGCCCCGTCCGCGGTGTACTCGGGGACCGCCCACAGGGTGGCGGGCCCCTGGGTGCGGGCGGGCAGCGGTTCGCCGGGCCGGGCGCCCGCGGCCGACGGGGCCGGGCCGGCCCACCGGGGGAACGCCGAGAGGCCGTCCAGCGGGTCGGCGCCGCGGCCGAGCCGGGCGGGCTGTCCGGCGCGCTCGGCCGCGCGGGCGGCGGCCAGCCGTTCCAGGGCCTGGCCGGCCTCGTCGATCCGGCCCTGTTCGGTGAGCAGCCGGGCGAGCGGTCCGAGCCGGGCCGGGCCGAGCCGGCCGGCCCTGAGGGTCTCCAGCGGTCCGGCGAGGCTGCGCTCGGCGGCACTGGGGTTGGTCCGCCAGGTGATGGCGGCGAGCATGGTGCGGAACTGGGCGCGCTGTTCGTCGTCGGCCCGGCCGCGGTGGGCGAGTTCGAGGCAGGCGGCGGCCCGGTCGGTCGCGCCGTCGGCGAGCAGTTGCTCGGCGGCGGTGGAGAGCACCGCCACCGCCCACGGCAGCTCGGTGGGGCCGACGGCGAGGAGCTGGGCGGCCACGGCGGTGCTCGGGGCGCCGTCCTGGTAGGCGAGTTCGGCGGCGCGGCGGTGCAGGGCGGCCCGGTCGTCCGGGTCCATCCGGTCGAGCACCGCCTGCCGGGCGACGGGGTGGCGGAAGCGGTAGCCGTCCAGGATGCCGGCGGCGCCGAGCGTGGCGCTGCCCCGGACGACGGCGCCGTCGGTGCCGCCGAGCAGGCGGACGGCCAGTTCGCGCGAGCCGAGCTCGCCGAGGACCGCGACCACCTCGGCGAGGCGGCGCGCGACCGGTCCGCAGCGGGTCAGGCAGGCGAGGACGGCCTGGGTGAAGGCGCCGCCGAGTTCGGGGGCGCGGCCGCCGGCCCGGTGCTCCTCGATCAGGGCGCGCAGCAGCAGCGGGTTGCCGCCGGCGGCGTCGGCGGGCGGCGGGGTTCTGCCGTCGGCCGGGGAGGCGGCGAGTTCCGTGCGGACCAGCCGGTCGACGGCCTCGGGGCGCAGCCGCTCGGCCCGGATCCGGACGAAGCTGCGCTGGCGCAGCAACTCGGTGCCGTAGACGGGGTCGTCGCCGCGCTCGTGGACCGACTCGGTGCAGACCAGCAGGACGCGGGCGGCGCGGGTGCGGCGGACCAGGTGGAGCAGGTACTGGCAGGACAGGTCGTCGATGTGGTGCAGGTCGTCGATGCAGATCACGGCCGGCGTGGTCTCGGCCAGCCGGTGCACGGCGGCGCACAGGGACTGCATCACGTCGATCCGGGACGGGTCCGGCGCCCCCGCCGGGTCCGGCAGGGATCCGGCGGGGGCGGCGGCGAGCAGCTGGCCCAGCACACCGAGCGGGAGGTCGTGCTCGACGGCGGTGCCGATGGCGCGCAGCACCACCGCACCGGAGGCGGCCGCGCGTTCGGCGACCGTCTCGACGAGTTCGCTCTTCCCGCAGCCGACCGCGCCCTCGATCAGGACGATCCTGGGGGTTCCCTGCAGGCTGTCCGCGAGGGCGGAGTCCAGTACGGCCAGTTCTCGTTCACGGTCCATCAGCACTTTCGGCCCCCGGCTTCGTCCGCGTCACGGTCGGCGCGCCCGCCTCACGGCGATCGCCGGAGAGTCGTGGGCGCGGTTGAGACTTGCCAGCCGGAAAGTGATCCGCCGGCGGTTCGAGTCTAGGCAGGCGGGGCCGCCCGGACGGGCTGCCGGGGGCCGTCCGAAAGCTGCACGGCAACAACTTCCCCCCGCCTCGACGGGGGCTGTCCGGGGTGGGGTGACGAGGGCTCGGGTCGGGTACGGCGGGGTCCGACCGGCCTGCGCGCGGACCGACTTGGGTGTGGACCGGCCTGCCCGCCGATCGGCCTACGAGCCGACCGGCCTGCGCGCGGTCTGCGCGCGGACCGGCCTGCCGCGACCGGACGCGGTGGTTCCGGCGGGTTTCGGGGAAGGGGTGGCACCCGGGCGCCGGCGCACCGGCGGGCGGGAGGCTGCCGGGCGCCGCGTCCGGGGCGAGTGGCCGTCAGGTCCGGGACGGGCGGCGGCGGGTCGGCCCACGTCGGCGGCGACGACCGGGCGGGCCGCGGCAGCGCGGAGTTCGACGGCGGGCCGCCGGGCCACCCGGTGCGTGACGTGCGGGCCGGGACCGGAGAGCGCCGCGGGCCGCGGGCCGGGGAGGGCACCGGCGGCGGCGCGAGCGCCGGGGCGAGGGAGTACGCACATCGGGGCGCTCGGAGCGGGTCGTGACCGGCGGGCGGGGGCGCGCTCCGGCGGGCGGCGGCGGACCCACCGACGACGGGTGGAGCGCGCGGCCCGGAACGGCGGGCGGGGAACGACTCACCGCGCCCGCCCCGGTGGTCCGTCAGCCGGCGGGCGGGGCCGCGCCGGTCGGCCGCCGGCCGGGCCGGGGACATCCGGGCACTGCCCCGCACCCCCGGCCGGTCCGACGGGTGTTCGCGGGGGATCAGCCCCAGCGGTCGTCGTCCTCGGACGCGGTGACCTTGAAGCCCAGGCGCGCGTCGGCGGCCTTGATGAGCAGTTCCTTCTTCAGGCCCCAGTCGTCGCTCGCGACGGGGGACGGTATGAGGTGGGTGATCCCCCAGCGGTCGTCTCCGGGGCCGGTGACACCGACGCCGGAGGCCGAGCTGTGGCCGAGCCCGAGCAGGGTTGCGACACCCACCGCGAGCAGGGCGCTCTTCGCCGCCACCCGAATCCTGATGGTCGAGACCTTCATCTTGTCCCCCAAGCAGTCGGAACAGGTCGGAAACTCCGGCAGGGCGACGGCCGCACAGCCTTTCACCGCTTGCCTGGGCTCTACTCTGCCGCGCGGACAACGCCCGGTCCGAGCGGATCACCATGGCGTAAAGTTGCATGGCAGGAACTTCGCATTCCGACGGGGGCTTCAGAGTGTTCGGACACCCACAGCTTCAGACCGGCTTCGCCGAACTAGACGATCTGAGTGCGAGCGCCTATGGACACGCCGTCGAGTCGGGCCGCTTCGACCGGAATGCCATCGCCGCCGTGCTGAAACTGGACGAGGCCGAGGTCAGCCGCATCGAGCAGGTGCTGCGGCTGATGCACCTGCTGCAGCCGAGACCGGGCGACCCGAACGTCCTGGTGCCGGTCAGCCCGGACGTGGCCGCGGCCGACCTGGTCGGGCCGGCGGAGCATCAGATCCGCGACCTGCGGCAGGCGGTCACCGACGTCCGCAGCAAGCTGCTGTCGCTCAGCCCCCTGTACTTCGAGGGCCGCCGGCTGCGCAACCGGTTCGAGGCGTTCGACGTGGTCACCGACGTCGACGCGATCCAGAACATGCTCGACCACCTGGGGCAGACCTGTCGCAAGGAGGTGCTCACCGTCCAGCCGGGCGGCGCCCGCCCCTCCACGCTGCTGCCGGCCGCGCGCAAGTCCGCCGAGGGCATGCTGGAGCGCGGGGTGCGGATGCACACCATCTACCAGCACACCGCCCGCAGCGACCTCCCGACCAAGGCGTACGTCCGTGACGTCACCGCGATGGGTGCCGAGATCCGCACCGCGGACCAAGTGATCGACCGGATGCTGATCTACGACCGCGAGACGGTGTTCCTGCCGGTGCGCACCGCGGACGAGGAGGAGTCGACGGGCGCCGCGATCGTCCGTGAGCCGACCCTGGTGGCCTTCCTCTGCGCGGTGTTCGAGCACCTGTGGGACAGCGCGACCCCGTTCGTCTACGACACCCCGACCACGGACGACCTCAAGCAGTCGATCATCCGGCTGATGGCCCGGGGCTACAAGGACGAGATGGTGGCACGCCGGCTGGGCATGTCGGTGCGCACCTGTCGTCGTCACATATCGGAGATCACCGAGGAGCTGGAGGCCACCAGCCGCTTCCAGGCCGGGTACAACGTGGCGATGGCGGGTCTGCTCGGGAAGGAGCCGGCGGGCGCCGAACCGCCGCCGAAGCCGCCCGCCTGACCGGGCACGGGCTCGCATCACGCGCGGTCGTGGTCGGGCCCGGTTGTCATATTCATGTCTTCGAGGGGGCCGGGCCCGGCGTCGTAGACCGCGACGCCGACCCGGTACCCGCTGTCCAGTTCGAAGGTGTGGAACCCCCACTCCTCGCCGGTCCCGGTGCTGCCGTCGGGTCGCCGCACCGGGACGGGCCGGCCGTCCGGACCGAAGCCGAACTCCGTGAAGTCGAACCGCATGCCCTGCCCGGTCGCCTTCCGGTACGCCTCCTTGAGGGTCCACAGCCGCACCAGGGCCGGGTTGCGCTCCTCCTCGGCCTGCGCCGCCAGCGTGATCAGCTCGTACGCGGTGCACACCTGGCGGCTCAGGCCGCCCTGGTGCATCGGGCGCTCGGCGGGCTCGGCGTCCACCCCGATCAGGCCCCGGGTGGTGATGCCCAGCAGCAGCAGGCCGTCGGCCTGGCTGAGGCTGATGTCCACCCGGTCGCAGCCGCGCAGGTACGGCCGGCCGGTGGGGCCGTACGCCAGCTCCGGGGCGTCCGGGCCACCGTCCGGAAGGGCGGCGGCGGCGTGTTCGAGCAGCGCCCTGGAGGCGGCGTGGCGGTGGCGCACCTCGGGGTGGGCGAGGTCCAGGTAGCGCGACCGGTCCCGGTCGAGCGGCCCGCGCGGTTCCCCGCCTCCCGGCGGGACGGGCACCAGGTCGGCGAGATCGGCGTGGACCACGGCGGTGCCGTACGCGGCCAGGTCGGCGCGCACCCCGTCCCAGGATCCGCCGAGGGCGGCCACCCGCCTGGGCCGGCCGACCGGCGGTCCGATCGTGGAGTTTCCAGGGTCGGTCATGCTCGTCGCTCCAGAACTGGGTGGGTCGTTGCGGGGCCGCGCGCCTGCGGGAGGGCGCGGTGAGGGGTCGCGGCGCGGTGAGGGGTGGCGGCGCGGTGGGTCCGTCGACGCCCCGGAGCGCAGCGCACGGCGGCCCGGGCCCGCGCGCGCCCGGTGAAGCTGACGGAACGTGCCATGACACCCCCCTCGGGTCGTCTCCGGTCCTGCGGATCCCGCACACCGGGCCCGTCGTACGCCCCGATGGTCGCGCGGACCGCTAAAGCCCCGCTTAGGTGCGGGATTCTCGCGATCGGCGCCCGGGGCGGCCGCGCACCCGTGGGCGGTCAGCGGCAGGGGCGGCCCGCCCCGCCCGAGGTGGCGGCCCCGGGCGCGGACAGCGCGCACGGCAGCTCCATGGTCAGCCGGGTCGGGCCGCCGGGCGGGCTGCTCAGCGTGAGCGTGCCGTCGAACGCGGCGAGCCGGCACTGGATGCCCCGCAGCCCGCTGCCCAGCCGGGGGTCCGCGCCGCCGTGGCCGTCGTCGGCCACCTCGGCCCGCAACCGCCCGGCGGCGTGCGAGAACTCCACGCTGGCGCGCCGGGCACCGCCGTGCTTCACGGCGTTGGCGAGCGCCTCGCTGACGGCGAAGTAGACGGCCGACTCGACCGGCACCTCGGCCCGGCCGGGGACGTCGGCCCGCACCTCGACCTTCAGCGGGACGTCCAGGGCGAGGGCGCGCACCGCAGCGACGAGTCCCCGCTCGGCGAGGACCGGGGGGTGGATGCCCCGGACCAGGTCGCGCAGCTCCTGGAGGGCCCGGACGACGTTCGCCTGGGTCTCCGACACCAGCTCCTTCGCCGCCTGCGGATCGCGGTCGATCAGCGCCCCGACCGCGCCGAGGCGCAGGCCGACCGCGACCAGCCGGGCCTGGGCGCCGTCGTGCAGGTCGCGTTCGATCCGGCGCAGTTCGGGAGCCCGGGCCTCGCCGAGGTCCGGGCGGCCCCCGACCGGCGGCCCGCCCCGGCCGGTCGGCGCGGCCCGCTCGGTGGGCCCCAGCAGGGCGCGGGTCCAGCGGCCGTGCAGGCGTAGCACCCGCTCCGCCAGACCGAGGCCGGCCGCCGCCAGGGCGAAGCCGAGGAGCGCGGTGTCGGCGCCGTCCAGCGGGAGGAGGGCGGTGTGCAGGGCCGGCTGCGCGAGGCCGGCCAGGCCGCAGCCGACCAGGAGCAGCGGGACGGCGGCGGTCGCACCGCCGATCAGCGGGTTCAGCAGCACCCAGAGGTAGTCCCGCCAGGTCGCCGGGTCGGTCCAGAGCCAGCGGACGGTGCGGGTGTCCCCGGTGGGCCGGCCGCTCCGCTGGTGCTCCCCCGCGGTCGTCCTCCGGAGGGGCGGCGGGCGCTCCGGCTCCGGGCGCGGCAGGTAGGGCGACGGCACGGGCACCCCGGACCACGCCCCGGCCAGCCGCCGGGCGAGGCCGGCCGCCGCCCTGGTGAGTCCGGTGACCGCGGGGAACAGCGGGAAGACCCCGAGGCAGAACCAGAGCACGAAGCCGATCAGGGTCGTGACGAGCAGTCCGAGCGCGGGCGGGACGAGGACGGCCAGCACCGCCAGCCGGCCGAGGGCCGTCGCGTGCCCCCGCGCCCGGGCGACGGCGGGCAGGCCCGTCGGCCGCTCGGCCGCTGGGGACGGCATGCTGCTCACGGCTCCTCCGGCGGTCGGTTCGGTAGCGTCCGCTCGACGCCGTCCACTGCGGTGGTCGCTCCGGGACCTTCGGCTCCGACAGTAGGGCGCGCGGGCGGCGGCCAGGAGCCACTCGGCCACCCCTTAGGGGTGGCCGCGTCCGCGACCCCTGTTCGCGGGCCCCGGAACAGGGGTGCCCGTCGCGAAGTCAGGGGTTCGCCACCGCACGGCCGGCGCCCGGTGTCCGGTCCCCCGCCTTCCCGTGGTTCGTGCACCGAGGTCGTTCCGCTCGCCGGTCCGTTCGACCGATCCGCCGGGAGCACACTCGCCCCTCCCCCGGACTCGGCGATTTCCGATCGTTTTCCCTCCTCCTGCCCATTCCACCGATCGTCTTGTGCACGGAATCGATTCGGCGGGATATCCCTGGGGCGTCTTGAAATCGAACAGTCAGGAAAGCCGGTGGGGGTAGGCCCACTGCGTACGGGGCATAGCGGGGTGGCCGGGCGGCCGGGCGAACCGTAGGTTTTCCAGTCCGGGCCGACACCGGCACGCGCAGCCAGCATTCGAAAGGACAACCGATGTCCGTGGTGATCGAGGTGCGGAACCTGCACAAGACGTACGGTGACCGGGTCGCGGTCGATGACGTCTCCTTCTCCGTCGAGGAAGGTGAGATCTTCGGGATTCTCGGGCCGGCTGGTGCGGGCAAGACCACGATCCTGGAATGCCTCGAAGGGCTCCGGGACCGGGACGGCGGCCGGATCGAGGTGCTCGGCCGCGATCCCCGGCCGGAACGGACCGGGGTGACGCGGCAGATCGACGCCCGCCTCCAGGACGACCGGGCACCCGACCACCCGCGGATCGCGGAGGCGCTGTCGCTCTTCAGCTCGTTCTACCGCGACCCCGGCGACTGGCAGCGGCTCATGGACGCGCTCGGCTTCACCACCGGGAACGGGACCGAGACCGCCGGGAACGGGACCGAGGTGGCCGGTCCGGCGTCCGGTCGGCCGGACCAGCGGCCGGACCAGGTGCTGGCGAGCGCGCTGGAGCGGGTCGGGAACCCGAAGGTGGCGGTCTTCGACGAGCTGACCACCGGGCTGGACCCGCGGTCGCGGCGAGACACCTGGGAGCTGATCGAGGCCGTTCGCGCCAGTGGCGTCACCATCCTGCTGGTCACCGGTTCCTGGGAGGAGGCCGAGCGGCTGTGCGACCGGGTCGCGCTGATCGACCGGGGCCGGCTCACCGTCACCGACACGCCGGCCAGGCTGCTGGAGCGCGTCCGCAGCGGGCAGCGGATCCAGTTCCGCCCCTCCGCCCCGTTCGACCACCGCCTGCTGGCGCGGCTGCCCGAGGTCAGCGGCGTCAACCGCCAGGGCGACCACGTCGTGGTGACCGGCACGGACGAGGCCCTGGGGAAGGTCACCTCGCTGCTGGCGCGGCACCAGGTCCTGGCCGAGAACCTCCGCGTCGACCAGGACGCCCTGGAGGCGTTCCTCGGTCTGATCAGCAGGCGCTCCGCCTGAGCCCGCACGGGGGCGCGCGGACCGCGGCGCCCCCGGACACCGTCCGGCCCCCCTGCCGCCCTACTCGGCGGCGACGACCTGGGCCCGCCGGTTCAGCTCCTGGGCGAAGTCCTCCCAGATCTGGGAGTTCTGACGGGAGAGCTGGACGATCAGCTCGATGCAGTGCGAGGGCACGGACGCGCAGATGTCCGACATCTCCTTGGCGCCCAGCACGTTCTCCTTGAACATCCGCAGCAGCCGCCGGCCCAGCTCGTTCTGCCGCAGCGACGGGTCCCGCATGAGCTTCTCCAGCGTGACGGTCGAGGGCGGACCGACGACGACCGGGGTGCGGTCCGGCTGCTGGTCCCGGGCGGAGCCCGCCGGGGTGCCGGCGGGGGTCCGCTGACAGGGCACGGGACCCTCCCCGCGCTCCAGCCGCCGGCGCACGTCGAGCGCCGTCGCGGGCGAGACGCCGGCCGACCGCGCCACCTGGCGCAGCGAGGCCTCGGGGTTCTCCCTGATCAGCTCCGCCACCCGCAGCCGCCCCGTCGCGCCGTTCAGCGGTCGGACCTTGCCGTCGCGCCCCACCCGGAAGTTCGAGGCGGGCACGCAGTCGGAGGAGCGGCGCAGTTCGGCGACCGCCCTGGCGCCCAGTCCGGTCGACTTGGCGACGGCGCGGTCCGACATGGTGGGGTGCGACTTGAGGATCCGCAGCGCGGCCGCGTTGCGATCGGCCTGCGACAGCGGAAGGCCGTGCTCGATGTTCGACTCGACCGCCTTGAGGAACGCCTCCTCGCTGCTGCCGTCGAAGAACCTGACGTCGATCGTGTGGCGCCCCTTGAGGGAGGCCGCCATCAGCCGGTGGATTCCGTCGATCACCCGCATCGTCCGCCGGTCGACCAGAATCGGCGGCAGCGGACTCTCGATCGCCGCCAGCCGCAGGACGTGAATCTTGTCCTCACCCTCCAGACGCGGTGAGTCCCCGGGCAGGATCTGCATGATCGGAACCGAGACGATTTCCGACTCGCCAATCCAGTGCTCATCAATTCTGAGCGGCATGACACTGTGGGCTAGAAGTCCCATACTGCACCCCCATGACAACTCGGTCGAGTCATTTGCAGCGGAAGCGGAAGCTGTCTGTTCCGGCAGGTCGACAGCCGGAGGAACGTCGCACCGACCCCCAAAAGTCAATAGCGTTCGATCGGATTAACCAGAACCGCACGCTAGCAGCCCCGGACACCGCCCCGGAAGCTTCCGCCTGGGGATATAGGGGTCCCCTCACCGGATGTAAGGGCCCCCCGATTCCCCCCTCCTACCGGCCTGCTCAGGCCGCGGCCGGCCCCTGCCCGGGGAGGACCGGAGGTGCTCGACGGGACGGCAGGGGGTGCTCCACGGCGTGGCCGGAGGTGCTCGACGGGACGGCCGCGGCGGCCGGCCGCCGACCGCACGGAAAACGCGGCGAAGCTCCGGTCGGGGTGACTCGAAAGTTCACCCTCGGCCGGAGCTCCGCCGCGTTCACACCCACCGCCACCTGGGCGGTTTTTCTGTCTCGTGCCGACAGGCTAGGCCGCCTCGGCGGCCGCCTCCTCGACCGGTGCCTGCGGCACCGCCGGGACGCTGAGGCCCGGGACCGTGAGGTCCGGAACCGTCTTCACCGTCTCCAGGGCCGACTCGATGGCCTCGGCCAGGGAGGGCGCGACCTCGTCGTCGAACTCGATCCTCGTGACCGGGACCTCCGCGTTGGTCGGAAGCGCATCGGTCGAGAAAGTCGCGCCGGCGAAACCCGCGTCCTGCAGGATCGTCGATTCCTCGTCGGAGATCTCCCGACTGAGCACCAGAGAGAACTTGTGTCCCACGTACGTCACCTCTCAATGTCGCCGCGTATTTTGGAACAGTAACCGGGATCATCGGGGCAACGCAACAGGCAGCCACGCTCCCTCGGTTCAAAGGAATACCAGTCGGCCAGCCGCCCGGCCACCGTTCAACTGTCGCCCGCTCGCCAGTTGAGCGGATAACGCGGGGCGGGGCCCGCCGATCTCCTTGCCGCCGTTCCGGCAATTCGCTATGTTCGGGTTCAATTGACAATCCGGTATGACGACCTTCTGGAGTGGCATGTCTCGGCCTTCGCCCGGAGATGAACTGTGGTGCCGACGTTTTCACCCTGCCGAAAACGCGACCGCCCGACTCGTATGCCTCCCGCACGCGGGCGGCTCGGCCTCCTTCTACCTTCCGGTCTCGGCGGCACTGAGCCCCGCGGTCGACGTCCTCGCCATCCAGTACCCGGGACGGCAGGACCGGCGGATGGAGCCGGCCATCGACGACCTGGCGGTCCTCGTCGACCGCCTCTACGAGGTGCTCCGGCGCCAGCCGGAACTCCCGCTCACCTTCCTCGGCCACAGCATGGGGGCCGTCATCGGGTTCGAGCTGACCCGTCGACTGGAGGCCGACGGGCACGCTCCGGTGCGGCTGTTCGCCTCCGGGCGCCGCGCGCCGTCGACGGTCCGGCAGGAGAACACCTTCCGCAGTGACGACGCCATCCTGGCCGAGGTCCGCCGGCTGAGCGGCACCGCGTCGGCCCTGCTCGGGGACGAGGAGATGATGCGGGCCGCGCTGCCCGCCCTCCGGGCCGACTACACGGCGGTCGAGGGCTACCGCTGCGCGCCCGGGATCACGGTGAACAGCCCGATCACCGTGCTGACCGGCGACAACGACCCCAAGACGACCCTGGACGAGGCGAAGGCCTGGGCCGAGCACACGACGGCGGAGCTCGACCTGCGGGTGTTCGAGGGCGGGCACTTCTTCATCAGCGAGCGGAGCAAGGACGTCATGCAGGTCCTCGTCGAGCACTTCCGGGGTGCGGGCGCCCGGACCGCCGGCTGACGGTCCGGCCGCACCACCCGAGACCTCCACGGCTCTCAGGCCCCGCAACGGCCCGGCACGTCCGGGCGGTTGCGGGGCCTTCGCCGTCCGTCCCGCCGCGCCCTTCGCACCCGCCGCGCTCCGCCGGCTCGCCGACGGTTCGCCGGCCGATCGACGCCGCCGCCCGCGGACCCCGGACACGCCGGAGCCGTGCACCGACCGGACGGTCCCGGTCGGTGCACGGCTACGGTGCACGGTTCCGCTCTGCCGTACGCCGTCGACGTGCGGGTCGTTCGGCGTCCCGGTCGCGCTACTCGGCCACGTACGTGCTGTGGGTCCAGACGAAGACCCGCAGCTCGCGGTCGTCGACGAGAGTGGTCTCGGAACTGGCCTCGAAGTGCTCGTAGCGGTTGCCGAGCGGGACCTTCACCTTGGTCGCACCGGTATCCGCCACGTGGCGCAGCCGCTCCGCACCGGTGAGCACGGGGGCGCCGGTGAGGAACACGTTGGGTGCACCGTTGTCGTTCATGATCACCCTCACTTCTCTGGGGTTCGGGATTCCTGTTCTTCTCCGGTCTCGGTTCCTCGACGTCCCTCGACGAGGCGCGCGCGGTGGTTCCGCTCTCCCCCGGGGCCGGGTCGGCCCGGCCGGAAGAGGGAAGGGCCGGGTGCTTCGGGGGAGCGCACCCGGCCCTGGCCTTGCGCATGATCGTAACAATCCCAATCGCCCTTGGCCGTGCGGCAGTTGAACAGTCGAACGGCCTGCTCGGGAGGGCTCCGCGGGGAGTGGGTCCAGACCCACCCACCCGTACGGACAGACCCATGTCGGGGCGGGCCGGCGATCCGTAATGTCGTTAGCACAACGACACGAAGGAGCAGGAACCATGGCGAACACCAGCGACATCACGGCCTCGGCGGCGCAGCTCGGCGAGTCCCGCACGCAGGACGCATTCGACACCGTGAAGAAGTGCATCACGCTCTTCGGCGCCGTCGGCGCCATCGTCCTGGGCACGGTCGCCGTCATGGCGTTCACCGGCCACGAGGCCTCGCCGTTCATGTGGATCCGCGGCGCGATCCTCTTCCTGATCACCTTCCTGCTGCACCGGATGACGGCCCGCGCCGCCCAGGGCTCCTACAAGGCCTTCGACCGGGTGCGCACCCTCTCCACGATCATGCCGATCGCGATCATCGTCGTCGACCTGATCCCCGGCCTCTGCCCGGTCTGGTACGCCGTCCTCCAGGGCCTGTCCGCGCTGGCCCTGATCGGCGTCGCCGTCCTCACCCGCGGCTCCGCGCTGAGCGCCGTCTTCCCCGCCCCCGACAAGAAGTGACGTGCTGAGGACCTGCTCCGCCCCTCCGATGGCCGGACCCCCCTGGGCATCCGGCCATCCGGCGTCCGGGCCCCCGGCGCGCGCGGGACACCCGCGCGCGTGGCGTACCGGCAGCCCCGGTAGGGGACCCGCCCGGCGTACGTTCGCAGGTACCGCCTGAGGAACCGGCGCCCGGCTGACACAATGATCACCCTTGCGAAAGGAACTGGCAGATGCGGATACCGCTCGGAGGCAATCCCCTGCGGTGGGGCGCCGGGATCGGGCTCGGGCTGTACCGGTCCGTGGTGCTGACCGGCCTCACCTGTGTGATGGCCCTGGTCGCCGTGCCCGTCGCGGTGGCCGGCTCCGCCCTCGCCTACTCCTGGTCCGACGGGCTGTCCGCCCCGCTGGCCGTCCGCGCGCTGGCCACCCTCGGGGAGACCCTGGTGGTGGTCCTGTGGGTCGCCGTGTCGCTCTGGGTGGTCCACCCGCTGACCAGCCGGGCCCTCGCCAGGGGCGCGCGCCACTGCGCGAAGAAGTGGCTCGACCTGGAGATCCGGGTGGCCTACCGCCCCGTCCCGCCGGTCACCAGGATGGCCACGGGCTTCTGGTGGGACGGCCACGAGTACCACAAGTCCGAGCGGGAGGCCCGCCGGCGGGCCAAGGTGCACGCCCGGTTCCACGACCCGCAGCTGCACTGGGACGGCGTCTGGTCCCTGGTCGCCTCGGTCACCGTGCTCCCGGTCGCCGCCCTGCCGCTGCTCGCGCTCGGCTACGGCGGGTACATGGCGCTGACGCCCGCCCTCACCGGTTACGGCGTCGCCGTGATCGTGGCCGGCCTGGCCGGCGCCCCCTTCGCCTGGCGGATCCTGGGCCCGATGGCCCGGCGGTTCCTCGGGCCGGTCCCGAGCACCCGGCTCGGGCGGCGGGTCGAGGAGCTGGAGGCCATCCGCGCCGACCTGACCCAGACCCAGGCCGCCGAGCTGGAGCGCATCGAACGGGGCCTGCACGACGGCGCCCAGGCCCGGCTGGTGGCCATGGGGATGTCGATGGGCGCCGCCGAGCAGCTGGTGGACACCAACCCCGACGCCGCGAAGGCGATCCTCGCCGAGGCCCGGGCCACCTCCGCCACCGCGCTCGCCGAGCTGCGCTCGCTCGTCCGCGGCATCAACCCGCCCGTCCTCGCCGAACGCGGACTGGTCGACGCCCTGCGGGCCCTGGCCCTGGACTCCTCGGTGAAGGTCAACGTCTTCAGCGAGGTGCCGGCCCGGCCCGAACGCCCCGTCGAGTCGGCCGTCTACTTCTCCGTCGCGGAACTGCTGGCGAACGTCGCGAAGCACTCCCGCGCCGAGCGGGTCAAGGTCGAACTGAACTACGCGGCACGGTTGCTGACTGCTACCGTGAGCGACGACGGAATCGGCGGAGCGGCCGCATCCACAGGGTCCGGGCTGAGTGGCATCGAGCGCCGCATGGCGGCGTTCGGCGGACGTCTGGAGATCGACAGCCCGGCCGGTGGACCCACTCGTATCACCGTGGCGGTGCCGTGCGAATTGTCGTAGCCGAAGACCTCTTCCTGCTCCGCGACGGGCTGGTGCGCCTCGTCGAGGCGTACGGCCACACCGTCGTCGCGGCCGTCGACTCGGGGCCGGCCGCGCTCGACGCGCTGGTCACCCACAAACCGGACGCGGCGATCGTGGACGTCCGGCTGCCGCCGACGTTCTCCGACGAAGGACTCCAGGCCGCGCTCTCCGCCCGCCGGGTCGTCCCCGGGCTGCCGGTACTGATCCTCTCCCAGCACGTGGAGCAGCTGTACGCGCGCGAGCTGCTCGCCGACGGCCACGGCGGCATCGGCTACCAGCTCAAGGACCGTGTCCTGGACGCCAACCAGTTCATGGACGCGGTCCAGCGGGTGGCCGACGGCGGCACCGCGCTCGACCCCACGGTGGTCGCCAAGCTGCTGGGCCGGCCGATGCGGGCCGACCCGCTCGCCACCCTCACCGAACGGGAGCGCTCCGTCCTCGCGCTGATGGCCGAGGGGCTCTCCAACACGGCGATCGCCAACCAGCTGTTCCTCAGCGAGGGCTCCATCAGCAAGTACACGACGGCGATCTTCGCCAAGCTCGGGCTCGCCAACGACGACGACACCAACCGCCGGGTCCGCGCCGTCCTCACCTACCTCGGCGCCGACGGGCAGGGCGAGGACTGAGCACCGGGCAGCCGGACAGCACATGGCAGCGGCCCTGCGGGACGTCCTCCCGCAGGGCCGCTGCCGTGTGCGCGGGACGGTCAGCCGGCCGGCGCCTGCGCCCGTGCCGAGTCCCGGACGGCGGCGGCCAGTTCCCGCGGCGTACGGCGCTCGAACACCTCGGCCAGGCTGACCGACACCCCGCTGATGTTCTGGAACTCCTGCATCGCCAGCGCGGCGAGCATGGAGTTCCCGCCGTTGGCGAAGAAGTCGGTGTCGGCGTCGAGCGCCTCGTCCCGCAGGATGCTCCGCCACAGCCCCGTCAGCTCGGCCGTCAGGTCGTCGACGTCGCGCCGCTCCGGGCGGTCCGGGCCGGACCGGGTGGCGGCCGCGCGCCGGGCCTCGACGATTCGCTGCAGCGCGGGGTAGTCGACCTTCCCGCTGCCGTTGACCGGCAGCGAGTCGACCGTCACGAGGTCCCCCGGCAGCATCGACCGGGACAGCCGGGCGCGGGCGTGCGCCCAGACGCTCCCGGTGTCGATCGGCCCGGCGGCCGGCTCCAGGCAGCCGATCAGCACGGCGTCCGCGCTCGGGTCGCCGACCATGACCACCGCGGCGCCGCCGACCTCGGGGTGCGCCAGCAGGGTCGCCTCGATCTCGCCGAGTTCGATGCGGTTGCCCCGGAGCTTGACCTGCCGGTCGCTGCGTCCGAACAGGTCGAGCAGGCCGTCCGCGCGCCAGCAGGCGACGTCGCCCGTCCGGTAGAACCGGCCGAACCCGGGGTGCTCGCCGAAGCGCTGGGCGTTGAGGTCCGGCCGGCCGTGGTACCCGATCGCCACCCCGGCGCCCGAGATGCAGAGCTCACCGCGGACGCCGACCGGCAGCTCGCGGCCGTGGCGGTCGAGCACGTGGACCCGGGTGTTGCGGATGGGCGCGCCGACGTCGAGGCGGCCGGCCGGCGCCTCGGTGACGACGCGTGACGTCGACCAGATGGTCGTCTCGGTCGGCCCGTAAGCGTGGTGCAGCACGCAACCGGCCGCCACCAGCCGCCGGGCGAGGGACAGCGGCACGGGCTCGCCGCCCACGACGACGCCGCGGCCGCGCAGGCAGTCCGCCACCCGGTCGATCACCAGCCGCCAGGTGGTCGGCGTCGCCTGGACGAACCGTGCCCCGTACCGCTCGATCAGCTCCCGCAGGACCCGGCCGTCGCTCCTGGCGCGGTCGGGGGCGGCCACCAGCCGGCCGCCGGAGCTGAGCGACACGAACAGTTCGAGGCCGGAGATGTCGAACGCGAAGGTGGTCGTCCACAGCGTCGTGTCACCGGCCGCCGCGCCGAACTGCTCGGCGAAGTGCGCGACCACGTTGGCCAGCGCCGCGTGGTCGACCAGCGTGCCCTTGGGCAGGCCGGTCGAGCCCGAGGTGTACATCAGGTACGCGCAGGCCGCCGGATCCACCGCCGCGGGCCGGGCCTCGGCCGGCACCCGGTCCGGCGCGTCCTCGACGGCCGGCGCGGTCAGCACCACCGGGCCGGTCCCGGCCGCCTGCTCCGGGCCACCGGTCCCGCCCGTGGCCCCGGCCGGGCCCGCGACCAGCACCTTCGCGCCGGAGTCGGAGAGCTGGTGGCGGATCCGCTCCTCGGGGTGGGCCGTGTCGACCGGCAGGTACGCCGCACCCGCGAGCCACGCCCCCAGGACGGACGCGACCAGTTCGGGCCCGCGCGGAAGGGCCGTCGCCACCACGTCGCCGGCCCGGACCCCGGCGCCCCGGAGGAGGGCGCCCATCGCGTGCGCCGCGCTCCACAGCTGCCGGTACCGCACCGAACGGTCGCCCTCGACGACGGCGACCGCGTCGGGCGAGCGCAGGACCTGGGCGTGGACGGCTTCCAGGACGGAGCCGGGCCGCACGGGCCGGGCGGTGTCGTTCGCCGCGCCGATGATCGCGTGGTCCCGGTCGCTCCAGCACCGCACGTCGCCGACCGCGCGGTCCGGGTCCTCGGCGAAGGAGGCCAGCACCGCCTCGAATCGGCCCAACAGCAGCTCGGCATGGGCCCGTTCGAAGAGCTCCGTCCGGTACACGGCCCGCAGCGAGACGGCGTCCGCCGTCGAGGTGGCGCAGAGCTGGAGGTCGAACTTGCCGAAGCCGCTCCCGACGGCGACCGGCCTGACCGGCAGCCCGTCCAGGGCCGGCGCGGCGGCGCCGCTCGCCGTCCGGTGGTGGAACACGTGCCGGAAGGGCAGCGACCAGCGGCCGGTCCGCGCCGCGGGCATGAGGTCCGCCCGGGCGTCCACGGCCACGTCGGCGTGCGCCGCGCCCGTGCGCAGCCGCTCGCCGCTGCGGCGCACCAGCGCGCGGACGCTCTCCGCCCGGTCCAGTCGCAGCCGCAGCGGCACATGGGTCACGTGGTACCCGATCGTGCGGGCGGCGTGCGGCGGCCGGAGATCGACCGGGCACCCGACCAGCAGGTCGGGCCCGGCGCCGGACGCCTCCAGCAGCACGTAGTAGGCGGCCAGCAGGACGGCGGACTCCGGGACGCCGAGGTCCTCGGCGAGGCGGCGGACCCCGGCCACCGTACCGGGCGGCAGGGTGCGGTCGAGCTGCGCCGCCGCCAGCGTCGGGCGGTCCGGCTCGGGCTCGGTGCAGGCCAGCTCCATGGTGTCGGTGCTCGCGCCCGCCAGCTCCGCGCGCCAGTGGGCGAGGCTCTCCGGGGTCGGGTCCGGCTCGGCCCAGCCGGGCACGGGCGCGGGCGGTGCGTTCCTGTCGGTGTCGGCGTCGGCGTTCTCGTAGGCCGAGGCCAGGTCCGCCAGGAACACCGGGACGGACACCTCGTCGAAGACCAGCTGGTGCGCCGTGACGCAGAGGACGTCCGACTCCGGCGAGCGGAGGAGCACCGCCCGCAGCATCGGCCCCCCGTCCAGCCGGAACGGCGCGGCGGCCACCGATGCCAGGTCGGCCTCGCCGGGTTCGCCCGCCAGGACGACCTGGACGAGCTCCAGCCGGAAGTCGGCCGCGGCGACCACCCGCTTGGTCAGCCGGGTGCCGTCGGCGCGGTAGACGGTGCGCAGGGCCGCGTGGCCCCGCAGCACGACGGCCAGCGCCGCGTCCAGCCGCAACGGGTCCAGCCGGCCCGCGACGGCGAACGCCGCGGACACGTTGTTCACGGGCGTGCCCGGCACCAGCGACTCCAGCAGCCACAGCGCCTCTTCCCTGGGGGAGACTCCCGCGTCGTCAGCCGGATCCGCAGGCGTACGCCCTTCCGCGGAAATCATCACGTCACTCCTCTACCCGTTACCAGTCCGTTGGGTCCGCCGGCGTTCCCGCTGCTGCCCGACCGCTCAGATCCCCAGCTCTTTGTCGATCAGGTCGAAGATCTCGTCGTCCGTCGCCCCGATGATGTCCTCGTCGGAGGGCGCGCCGTTCGCGTCCGCACCGCGGAACTCCTCCAGGAGCAGTTCGAGACGGCTCGTGATCTTCGCGTTCTGGCCGCCGCCCCGCCGGGCGATCGCGGTCAGCAGGGACTTGAGCCGGTCGAGCTCGCCCAGCACCGGCTCGTAGTCGATCTCCTGCTCGGCGACCCGGTCCCGGAGGTAGCGGGCCAGCTCCGCGGGGGTGGGGTAGTCGAAGACCACCGCCGCGGGCAGCCGCAGCCCGAGGGCGCCGCTGATCCGGTTGCGGAACTCCAGCGCCGTCAGCGAGTCGAAGCCGAGCTGACGGAAGTACCGGCCGGCCTCGATGGATTCGGAGCCCGGCCGGTTGAGCACCAGGGCCGCCTGGGTCAGCACCAGGTTCAGGACCGCGCCCTCCAACTGCTCCGGCGGGAGCGCGACCAGCTGGTTCAGGAGGCTCCTCCCGCCCTCCGGACCGGCCCCGCGCCCCACCGAGCGCCGACCGGGGCGGACGAGCCCGGTCACCAGCGCCGGCACGACGCTCCCGGGGCGACGCATCGCGGGCAGGTCCAGCCGGGCCGCGACCAGCAGGGGGTCGACGGCGTGCGCGGCCGCGTCGAGCAGCGCGAGCCCTTCGGAGGCGGACAGCGGCTTCAGGCCCTGCCGGGCCATCCGACGGCGGTCGGCCTCGGTGAGCTCACCGGCCATGCCCTGCTCCCAGGGGCCCCACGCCAGCGACACACCGGGCAGGCCCTCGTGCCGCCGGTGGGCGGCCAGCGCGTCCAGGAAGGTGTTGCCGGCCGCGTAGTTGGCCTGCCCCGGGGTGCCCCAGACACCGGCCACCGAGGAGAAGAGGGTGAAGGTGTCCAGGTCAAGGTGGCGGGTCAGCTCGTGCAGGTGCCAGGCGGCGTCGGTCTTCGGCCGCATGACCCGCTCGACGCGGTCGTCGGTGAGCGAGCCGACGACACCGTCGTCGAGAACACCCGCCGTGTGGACGACCCCGGTGAGCGGCTCGCCGTTCAGTACGCCCGCCAGTTGCGCACGGTCGGCGGCGTCGCACGCCACCACCCGTACGCTCGTCCCGGCACCGGCCAACTCGGCCGCCAGCGCGGACAGCTGGGCGGCGGCCGGGCCGCGACGGGAGGCCAGCAGGAGCCGTCCGGCCTGTCCGCTCGCCGCCAGGTGCCGGGCGACCAGACCGCCCAGGGCACCGGAGGCGCCGGTCACGAGGACGGTGCGCGGGCGGTCGGTGGTGGGGAGCCGGTGCCGGTCGTCCCGGTCGTCCCGGTCGTTCCGGTTGTTCCGGTCGTTCCGGTTGTTCCGGTCGTTCCGGTCGGAGGCCTGCTCGCCCGGTTCCTGCCGGTCCTGATCGGCCGCACGCGTCAGCCGCGGCACTCGCACGGTGCTGTCCCGCACCGCGAACCCGGGCTCCCCCAGCGCCGTTCCGGCCACGACGAGCGGCCCGGAGCCCGCCAGCTCCGCCACGTCCGCCGACACGATCCGCTCCGGATGCTCACCGGCCGCCGCCCGCACCAGTCCGACCACGCCCGCGCTGTCCAGTCGCACGCCCGCGCCGCAGCCGGCCTCCACACCGCGCTCGGTCACCACGACCAGCCGCGTCCCGTCGAGCGAGCCCGCCGCCAGCCAGTCCCTGAGCACCGCCAGCACACGCAGCACGGCGGCTCGCGCCGCGGCCGGGACGACGCCCGCGCCTTCGCCGGTGGTCGTTCCGAAGGGTGCTGTTCCGGGAACGCCGCAGACCAGCACGACGTCCGGGACCGCAGCCCCCGCCTCCACGGCCGCGACCAGATCCGCCACGTCCGCGTACGCCGCGGCGCCGGGCACGGCCAGGCCACCGTCGTCGCCCAGCACCGCCCACGCCCGACCCGGCTCGCCGGCCGTCTCCGGCGCGGCGACCGGCACCCAGTCCACCCGGAAGAGTCCGTCACCGACCGCCCCCGCGGCCCGGTCCAGCAAGCCGGCGGCCGGCGCTCCGAGCACCACCGAGCCGACCGAGACGATCGGCTGTCCGGACTGGTCGGCCAGGGCCACCGAGACGCCCTCACCCGAGGCCGACGGCGCCACCCGTACGCGCGCCGCCGGGGCGCCCGAGGCGTGGACCGTCACGTCGGCCCACCCGAGGGGCAGCAGCGGGCCCTCCTCGGCGTCCTGTTCCAGGCCGACGAGGTGCAGCGCGGCGTCCAGCAGGGCGGGGTGCACCCCGAACCCGGACACCTCGGTCCCCTCGGCCGACGCCACCTCGGCGAACACCTCGTCGCCGCGCCGCCACGCGGCCCGGACCGCCGGCCGGTAGCCGAGCCCGGCCGCCGCCAGCCGCGCGTACATCGCGTCCACGTCGGCCGCCTCGGCACCCACCGGCGGCCACTGCACGCTCCACGCCGCCGTGTCCGCTCCGGAGTGGCCGGCCGGCTCGCCGGGCTCGTCCGGGGCCAGGGTGCCGGACGCGTGCCGCACCCACTCCCCGTCGTCCGCCCGCGCGAACAGCGCGACCTCCCGCCGCCCGGCGGGACCGCTCTCCCCCACGGTCACCTGGACGCGCACGCCGCCGCGCTCCGGCAGCACGACCGGCATCTCGACGGTCAGTTCCTCGACCCGTCCGCAGCCGACCTCGTCGCCCGCGCGCACGGCTATCTCGACCAGCGCCGCCGTGGGGACCATGACCCGGTCCCTGAGGAGCGACTGGGCCAGCCACGGTTGCGCGGCCAGTGACAGCTGCCCGGTCAGGACGACGCCGCCGGTGGCGGGCAGGGTGACGGCGGCGCCGAGCAGCGGGTGTCCGGGGTTCTCCAGGCCGAGGTCCTCGGCGCGGCTGCCCGCCGTCGCGGTCAGCCAGTAACGCTGCCGCTGGAAGGCGTAGGTGGGCAGGTCGACCTGCTGGGCACCGGTGTCCGCGTAGACCTCTTCCCAGGCGACCGGCACACCCCGCACGAAGAGCTTCGCGAGCGCGGTCATCAAGGCGCGGGGCTCGTCACGGCCGCGACGCAGCAGCGGCAGCCAGACCTCGGGCTCGCCCTGGTCGTCAGTGCGGGTCTGCGGGCCCATGCCGGACAGCACACCGTCGGGGCCGATCTCCACGAACGTCCGCACACCGGCGGCGCGAAGGGCCTGTGCGGCGTCGTGGAAGCGGACCGCCTCGCGGACGTGCTTCACCCAGTAGGCCGGGTCCGTGACCTCGTCCGTCACCGGGAGGCCGGTGAGGGCGGAGACCATCGTCAGCTTGGGAGTGCGGTAGCTGACGGCGGCGACGACGCGGGCGAACTCCTCCAGCATCGGCTCCATCAATGGGGAATGGAAGGCGTGGGAAACCTGGAGACGCTTCGTGCGCGCGCCCGCCTGAGCCAACTGTTGGGCGGCCTGAAGCACTTCGTCCTCGACGCCGGAGATCACCACGGCCTTGGGGCCGTTCACCGCCGCGATACCGACACCGGTACGACCCGCGATCGCTTCGAGAACCTGCTCCTCCGTCGCCTCGACGGCCACCATCGCACCACCGGACGGCAGTTGCTGCATCAGCCGGCCACGCGCGGCCACCACCGCGCAGGCGTCCTCCAGCGACCACACCCCCGCCACATGCGCCGCCGCCAGCTCACCGATCGAATGACCGGCCACCACCTGCGGGCCCACACCCCACGACTCCAGCAGACGGTGAAGGGCTACCTCGACCGCGAACAGCGCGGGCTGCGCCCACCCCGTCTCGTCGATCGGGCCCTCACCCCGGATCACACCAGCCAGCGAACCGTCCAGGTGCTCGGCCAGACCCGCGCACACCGCGTCGAAGGCCTCGGCGAACACCGGGAACGCCTGGTAGAGGCCCTGCCCCATGCCAACGCGCTGCGCACCCTGACCGGTGAACACGAACCCGACCCTGCCCGCACCCCCCACGGACCCGGTCACCACACCGGGGACCTCACGGCCCTCAGCCAGCGCCGCAAGACCGGCCAGCAGCTCCTCGCGGTCCGAGCCCAGCACCACCGCCCGCTGCTCCAGCGCCGCCCGCGACACCGCCAACGACCAACCCAGGTCCAGGTCATCAGCATCAGAGCGCTCAACGAACGCCGCCAACCGCTCCGCCTGACCGGCAAGACCCTCCCCCGACCGCCCCGACACCACCCACGGCAGCACCGGGAGCGTCCGGTGGTCCGCCCGGGGGCGCGGAATGTCCTGCTCGGGAGCCTGCTCGATGATCACGTGTGCGTTGGTCCCGGAGAACCCGAACGAGGACACGCCCGCCCGACGCGGCCGCTCACCCGTCTCCGGCCACGGCTGCGCCTCGGTGACCAGCCGGACCGCGCCTGCCGCCCAGTCCACATGCGAGGACGGCTCGTCCACGTGCAGCGTCGCCGGAACGGTCCCGCGCTGCATCGCGGCAACCATCTTGATGACACCCGCCACACCGGCGGCCGCCTGCGCGTGACCGATGTTGGACTTCACGGACCCCAGGAGCAGCGGCCGGTCCTGCGGCCGGTCCTGGCCGTAGGTCGCCAGCAACGCCTGCGCCTCGATCGGGTCACCCAGCCGGGTGCCGGTGCCGTGGCCCTCGACCACGTCCACCTCACTCGCCGACAGACCGGCGCTGGCCAGGGCCGCCCGGATCACCCGCTGCTGCGACGGCCCGTTCGGCGCCGTCAGACCGTTGGACGCACCGTCCTGGTTGACCGCCGAACCCCGCACGACCGCGAGCACCTTGTGACCGTTGCGGCGTGCGTCCGACAGCCGCTCCACCACCAGGACGCCGACGCCCTCGCCCCAGCCGGTGCCGTCGGCGGACTCCGCGTAGGCCTTGCAGCGCCCGTCCGGGGCCAGGCCGCGTTGCCGCGAGAAGTCGATGAACGTGCCGGGCGTCGACATCACCGTCACACCGCCCGCCAACGCGAGCGAACTCTCCCCCGACCGCAGCGACTGGCAGGCCAGGTGCAGCGCCACCAGCGACGACGAACACGCCGTGTCCACCGTCACCGCCGGACCCTCCAGCCCCAGCACATACGCCACCCGCCCCGAGGC